>CAZARO010000561.1:0-4588 GCA_964487165.1 uncultured Solibacteraceae bacterium
ACTCTGGGCGGATACGAAGTCCGCAGCCGGCTCGCCAAAGCGCTCGGCAAAGATCTGCCGGTAGCCCTGCTGGAGGACGCCATCGCGGTGGGCGGCGCCTTCTGGATCGCGAGTCAACTCTCATGACCGCCCGTTTCGATGCCATCATCATCGGCACGGGACAGGCCGGCCCGTCGCTCGCCGGACGCCTTGCGGCCAGCGGTATGAACGTGGCCATCATCGAGCGTAAATTATTCGGCGGCACCTGCGTCAACACCGGCTGCATCCCCACAAAAACCATGGTGGCCAGCGCCTACGCCGCCCACATGGCACGGCGTGCCGGGGTCTACGGCGTGAATGTGGAAGGCAAGGTGAGCGTCGACATGGCACGCGTGAAGGCGCGGAAAGACGTTGTCTCCGGGAAGTCGCGAACCGGCGTGGAAACGTGGCTGAAGGGGATGAAAAACTGCACGGTCTACGAAGGCCATGCCCGTTTCGAGTCGCCGCGCGAGGTGAGCGTGGGCGACCGGCGCCTGGAGTCCGACCGGATCTACATCAACGTGGGCGGCCGCGCCATCGTGCCCGACATGCCCGGACTCGATCAGGTTCCTTACCTCACCAACAGTTCGATGATGGCCGTCGACTTCCTGCCGCAGCACCTCATCGTGATCGGCGGCAGCTATGTCGGTCTCGAATTCGGCCAGATGTTCCGCCGTTTCGGCAGCCAGGTCACCATCGTCGAAATGGGTCCGCGCCTGGTGCAAAGAGAAGACGAAGACGTCTCCGCGGCCATCCAGGGAATTCTGGAGAGCGAAGGCATTTCCATCCGCCTGAACGCGAAGTGCATTGCGTTTTCGCGGCGCGGCGGCGACGCGGTGGTCCACCTGGACTGCGGCGAGTTGGCTGACGAAGCGGTGGGAACGCACGTGCTGCTGGCCGTGGGACGGCGCCCCAATACCGACGACCTGGGGCTCGAAAAAGCCGGCGTCAAGCTGGACGCGCACGGCAATATCGTGATCGACGACCAATTGCGCAGCAGCGTGCCGGGAATCTGGGCGCTGGGCGACTGCAATGGAAAAGGGGGCTTCACGCACACCGCGTACAACGACGGCGAAATCGCGTCGGCGAACCTGCTGGACCACGATCCGCGGCGCGTCAGCGACCGCATTCCGGCTTACGCCCTCTATATCGATCCGCCGCTTGGCCGTGCAGGCATGACGGAGGCCGAAGTCCGCCGCAGCGGACGAAAAGCGCTCATCGGCCAGCGCCCCATGTCGCGAATCGCGCGCGCCATCGAGAAGGATGAGACCCAGGGCTTCATGAAGATCCTGATCGACGCGCAAACCCACCAGATCCTCGGCGCGTCCATCCTCGGCGTAGGCGGCGACGAGGTCATTCATTCCATCCTCGACGTGATGTACGCCAAGGCGCCGTACACGGTGATTCAGCGGGCAGTCCACATTCATCCCACGGTGTCGGAACTCATTCCTACTATGCTGGGAGAATTGCAGCCTCTTTCGGAATGAAGGAAGCCGGTATAACATCGCCTGTGATGTGATATCGTGGATGATGTGAGCCTCGTGATGGACACGGATACCATCGTCGCCGCCATGCGGAGTCCGAGTGGAGCTTCCGCCGCGATCGTTCGGGCTGTTCGGCAGCGGCGGGCTGCATTATTGCTGAGTGTGCCTCTAGCCATGGAGTACGAAGCCATCTGCCGAAGGTCTGAGCACCGTATGGAGGCCCGGCTTTCGGTCCGCCACGTGGAGACCTTTCTCGATGCCATCATCGCGACGGCAGAACCGGTGCCAGTGTACTTTTTGTGGCGTCCTCAGTTACGCGACCCAAACGACGAGATGGTCTTGGAAGCGGCGGTCAACGGAAGGGCGGATGCTGTTGTAACATTCAATGTGCGGGATTATGGAAACGTGCCGGCCCGGTTCGGGGTAGACCTCCTTCTCCCGCGAGAGGCCATAGCGAGGATCAAACAATGAACGACACTCAAACATATCCTTTGCGGCTGCCACGTTCACTCAAAGAGGCGGTGGAACGCTTAAGCCGGGAAGACCGAACCAGTATCAATCAATTCGTGGCCATAGCCGTGGCGGAGAAGGTCTCGGCGCTCCAGACAGCCACGTATTTTGCCGACCGCCGAGCCCGCGCCGACTTCAAAGCTTTCGATAAGATCATGAGTCGCAAAACCGGACAGCCGCCCCGCGAAGGCGACGAAATGCCGAGTCACCTTACTTCCCCGCCCCCATCGCGCCGTCGAGCGCCGCGCGCGCTTCGGAAAAGTCAGGCCTGAGCCGCACCGCCTCCGACAATTGCTCAATCCCCTCGCGCGTCTGCCCCAGGTTGACCAGCGTGACTCCAAAATTGAACCGCGTCTGGGCGTCATCCGGCTTCAAGCTGACTGCCGCGCGAAACTCCGCTGCGGCCTCCGGCAGGCGATCCATCATGGCCAGAGAGATCCCCAAATTGCGATGCACTTCGGCATTCCCGGGATCCAGCTTGGCAGCCTGCGATAATTCGGCCACCGCCTGCTCCGGGTGCCCGGCCGTTCCCAGCAGGATGCCGATACGATAGTGCAGGGCCGCATCGTCCGGCAGCGAGACTTCCGCCGCGCGCAGTTGCTGAAGCGCTTCGTCGAGGTGCCCTTGCTTGCCCAGAACCTGTCCTAACCCGTCGTGAGCCAGACCGGAGTCCGGGCGGATCCGCACCGCTTCCTCCAGTTGGCGGATCGCGCCCGCGTCGTCGCCGTTCTCACGCAGTTCGTGCGCCAGGTTGAAGCGCGCGACATAGTTGTCGCCCGTCACGTCCACGGCGCGCTGAAACAGCTTCACTCCGTTCTCCCAGTACCGCACCTGCGTCCACGTCAGCGCGATGCACGCCGCACAAGTCGCCGCGGTGAGCGCCATCTGCGCCTGCGGCCGCGCTTGCAGCAGTTCCGCCACACCCCACACGAGAGCCACGGAGAGGCCGATCATGGGGATGTACATGTAGCGGTCGGCCCGCGCCTGCTGGCCGGCCTGAATCAGCCCGATCACGGGCGTGAGCGTCACCAGAAACCACAGCCAGCCGACTATCAGGTACGGCCGTTTCCGGGCCATCCATATTGCCGCGGCCGTAACTGCCGCGATCCCGATGGCCGCCAGCGCGGCAGGCACCAGGAGCGAGCCCGTGGGGTAGGGGTAAAATATCGCGAGGCCGCTGGGCCAGAACATCTGCCCGATGTAAGCTGCGCACTGCACCAGGGCATTCTCCACGCGCACGCCGAGCGGGATGGTCTCCAGCGAGACCACCGCTTTGGCCTGTGCGTGAGCCGCGTACGTCACCACCGATGCCACGGCGGACAACGCCAGGAACGGTAGCTTCTCGAGCATGCGGAATCCCCGCACGAACGGCCAATAGTCCAGCAGGATGAGCACCAGTGGCAGCGTGACCAGCATCGGTTTGGCCATCAGGCCCAGGCTGAACGCCAGCAGGGTCCAGCCATAGCGCGCCGGTCCGGGACGCGCCACATACCGCGCGTACGCCCACAGGGTGAGCATCCAAAACAGCGCGCTCAATACGTCTTTGCGTTCGGCGATCCAGGCCACACTCTCCACGTGCAGCGGGTGGAGCGCGAACAGGGCGGCCACCATGGCGCTCAGCCAGCGGGCTTGCGTGGTGCGCCGCAAGACCGCGAACAGCAGCAAGGTGGCCGCCGCGTGGATGGCGAGATTGGTGAAGTGATGGGCCCCCGCGTCGAGCCCGAAGAGCTGGCAATCCAGCATGTGCGAAATCCACGTCAGCGGGAACCAGTTGCCGGCGAAGGAATGCGTGAAGGCCCACACCACGCCGCTCCACGTGACGCCGTCCCTTACATAAGGGTTGTCCGCGATGTAAACGGGATCGTCATAATTCACGAAGCCGAACCGCAGAACCTGTCCGTACGCTGTGAAGATGGCGACCGTCAGGAACACGTAAATCCAAACGTCGCCGGGCGCCTTCGCCTGCTTCTTAGTAGATGCTTTCATAGCTGCTGGGCGCAACAATCAAACAGCAATTGCCACTCGGCCCGCTGCACTTCGCGCACCTGCCGCTCGAGTTCAGATCCGGGGCTCTGGCGCGCCTGCTCGCACAGCTCGATAAACGCTTCCGGCTTCCACCGGGCCGCTACCGTGAGCCCGATTTCCGCCGCGGCGTCGCGCAGGGCGGGAAAAATCGCATGCTCGCCCACCTGCCGGAACCAGTAGCCCGAATTCCACGCGTCCGGCTCCTGGCGATGGACAATGGCATGCCAGTAACTGCCCTCCGGAGTGACGATATCCTGCGCCGTTTCGTGCGCTTCTTTCCAGCAGTCGAAGTAGAAATAGAGGCCGGCGATGGCCGCCTCGGGCGCCCGCGACCGCGGAAACAGCTCGCGCGCGCCGGCTTCGCGAATCATAGCGCGGGCCTGAGTGGAACCGCCGCCGGCGGTAAGGGGCATCAGCCGGCGACCACCGCCATCAAGCTGGAGAATCGCGGCCACGGCGCTCCCATAAGTCTGCGGATCGAAGCTCATGCTAACTATCTTCTCTCGGGTCTCGACCGGAGCGCATTTCGCGCCCCGGATCGGCGATAATCG
>CAZARO010000562.1:0-4584 GCA_964487165.1 uncultured Solibacteraceae bacterium
TGTATTCGAGCATGATCACGCCGGTCTGCACCGAGACCCCGAATAGCGCCAGGAAACCGACGCCCGACGAGACGCTGAAATTAGTATGCGTCACCAGCAGCGCCAGCAGGCCGCCGATGCGCGCCAGCATCACGTTCAGCATAATCAGAGACGCCCATTTGAGCGACCGGAACATGGTGTACAGGATGATGAAAATCAACAGCACCGTCAGCGGTACGATGTACAGGAGCCGCTTTTCGGCGCGCTTCTCGCTCTCATACTCGCCCTCCCAGTCGATGTGATATCCGCGCGGAAGCTGCACTTGTTTGTCCACCTTGTGCATGGATTCTTCCACCGCGCCGCCCAAATCCCGCCCGCGCACGCTGTACTTGATGGCGATATAGCGCTGGTTGCCTTCGCGGTAAATCTCCGAAGCGCCGTCGCGTTCGTTGATCCTGCAGAGCTGCGCCAGCGAAACCCGCTCGCCGCTGGGGGAAAGCAGACGAATGCCCTGGATGGCTTCCTTGGTGTCGCGGTATTGCGGCAGATAGCGCATCACCAGGTCGTAGCGCGCTTCGCCCTGCAGCACCTGCGTCAGGGCATTGCCGCCCACCGCGGTCTGAATGGCGTCCTGCACGTCGGCGGCGTTGATCTGGAAGCGGGCGCACTGTTTGCGATCCACGGTCACGTTCAGATTGGGCTGGCCCAGCACGCGAAACACGCCCAGGTCTTCGATCCCTTTGACGGTCCGCATCACACCCACGATCTGATCGGCATTCTCTTCGAGCGTGGGCAGGTCATCCCCATAAATCTTGGTGGCCAGCTGTCCCTTCACTCCGCTGACCGCTTCTTCCATGTTGTCGGCGATGGGTTGCGAGAAATTCCAAAGCACCCCCGGCATCTTTTCGAGCTGCGCGTTCATGGAGGCGACCACGTCTTCTTTGTTCTGGTGAAACTCCGGCCGCCATTGTTCCTTGGGTTTGAGTCCCACGAAATATTCGGTATTGAAAAAGCCCGTAGTGTCGGTGCCGTCATCGGGACGGCCCACCTGGCTGGTGCATTCCGTGACCTCGGGAAAGGAACACAGCAGAATGCGAGCCTGGTTCGCTACTCGAATCCCTTCGCTCGGTCCCACGCTGGGAGCGAGCGTGCCACGCACCCACAGCGCGCCTTCGTCCAGGTGCGGCAGGAACTCCGAGCCGATTACACCGCCCACCGTCAGATAGACGGCCCCAGCAAGACTGGCAACCCCGACTCCCACTGTCACCCAGCGCAGCCGGATCGCCAATCGCAGAGCCCGGCGATACAGGCCCGTCAGCCAGTTCATCACCGGGTTCACCCACTCGCGCGTTCCGTGAGGGTAAAAGAGGCTGGCCAGCACTGGCGCCACCAGCATGGAAAACAGCAGCGCGCCGCACAGCGCGAAGGCCACCGTCCAGGCCATCGGCTTGAAGAGCCGGCCTTCCACGGCCTGCAGCGTGAAAATCGGCAGGTACGCCGTGATGATAATGCCGATGGCATAGAATACCGGGCGCTGCACTTCGTGAGCGGCCTCGAAGATCCGCTCCTTCGGCGTGCGGCGATCCTCTCCGCGATGGCCCAGATGGCGCACGATATTTTCCACCATCACTACCGCGCCATCCACCACCATTCCGAAGTCCAGTGCTCCCAGGGAGAGCAGGTTTGCCGGAATGGCCTTCAGCTTCAGGCACGACGCGGCGAACAGGAGCGAAAACGGAATGGTGAGCGCGACGATGATGGCGCCCCGCACGTTCCCCAGGAAGATCAGCAGAATGATGACCACCAGAATGATGCCTTCGGCGAGGTTATGGAGCACTGTTTTGGTGGTGTGATGGACCAGTTCGCTGCGGTCGATGAACGGGATGAGTTTCACTCCCGCCGGCAGAATGTGGTCGTTCAGTTCGTCGACCTTGGCATGCAGATACTTGAGCGCCGCCTCCGCGTCCGCGCCCTTGCGCATGGGCACGATTCCCGAAACTACGTCATCGTTGTCGATGATTTTGCCGTCTTCGCGGCGGATAGCGTGAGCGAATCTGCCGAGCGGGATCTTCGGACCCTGTGCCACTACCGCGATGTCCTTCACGCGCAGCGGCGTGCCGCTCTTAGTGGTCAGCACGGTGTTCTCGATATCGTGGACATCGCCCACCAGCCCCACTTCGCGGACGTTGATCTGTTGCAGACCGGCTTCCAGGTAGCTGCCGCCGGCGTTGACATTATTGTTAGTAAGTTGCTGCTCCACCTGTGCCAGGCTCAGCCCGTAGGAGATCAGCTTGTTGGGATCCACGCGCACCTGATACTCGCGCGTGGGTCCACCGAAGCTATTCACGTCCACGATATCCTTGGCCGATTTCAGAGTCTTTTCGACCACCCAGTCTTCAATCGACTTCAAGTCCATCACGTCGTACTGCGGATTGGTGCTGTGCAGCGTGAAGAAGTAAATCTGCCCTACGGGACTCCAGTCTGTTCCCATCTGCGGCTGCAATCCGGGCGGCAAGGTGGCCTGGCTCATTCGCTCCAGCGCCCGCTCGCGATTCCAATCGTTGTTCGTGCCGTCTTCGAACACCAGCTTGATGTCGGAGAGCCCGAACACGGAGAACGACCGCAAATGCTCCACTCCGGGAATGCCGTTCATCGCGATTTCGAGCGGGATGGTTACCTGCTGCTCCACCTGCTCGGCCGAAATTCCCGGCCATTGCGTAATGATCTCCACGTAGTTGTTAGCCACGTCGGGGTACGCTTCCACCGGGAGCTCGTGAAACGCGATGCCGCCGGCGACAAACAGGAGCAGCGCCAGCGCCAGCACCAGGAACCGGTTATTGAGCGCGAAATCGACCAGGCTCCGGATCATCTATTGCTCCATGGTGTTCTGCAGGACGAGCGCATTGGCCACCACCCGTGCGCCCGGCTTGAGGCCGGAAACAATTTCCTGCAAACTCCCGGGAAGCATGTTGCCCGCTACCACTTCGGTGCGCCGGTATCGCCCGCCGTCGAGCGGCTGGTACACCCAGTCGCGGTCGTGCAGGTGCAGAATCGCGGTCGCCGGCACGGTGGCGTGGCTTTCTTTGGCGTCCCCATGGAAAGCGGCCGTCACGAACATGCCGAAGCGCATCAGGCCAGGATTTTCTACCTCCAGCCGCACTTTGGCGGTGCGCAGATTCGGGTCCATGATCTGCCCGATGTTGCCGATACGCCCGCGCAGTACGCGGTCGGGGTACGCATTCAGGCGAATGTCCGCGTACTCTCCCAGGTGTACCTGCGACAGATCGTTTTCGTACACATCGCACACGATCCACACATGCGACACGTCCGAAATGGTGAACGGGTTGGGCGGCGTCAGGGCCTGCACGCCGGACGCGATGGTGATCTGCTGGTCGGTAATCACGCCCGACACCGGAGCGGGCACCTCCACGATGCCGGTGGGGTGATCCGGATCGGACCCCAGTAAATGCAGGTGTTCGGAAGTGGTCTCGAGATCGACCTTGGCGTTATCTTCGGCATTCTGCGCAATTTCGAGCAGACTCTTGGCGACCGCGCCGTTGTCGAACAGCAGTTGGGCGCGCTGCAATTGAATCTTGGTGAGTTCTTCGTTCTTCACCGCCTTGCGATAGTCGGAAAACGCGCCCGCGATGTCGCTGCTGCGTACTTTGAACAGGAGCTGCCCCTGCTTCACTTCGTCGCCCAAACGGGTGTCGATTTCCACGATCTTGCCGGAGGCGAGCGACGGCACCGGCACCTGCCGCGACACATCGGGGCTCACCACGCCGGTGACATTCAACTCGGCCGTGGCCAGGTATACGCCGGCGGCGGTAACCGGGAACTGCTCCGGATGGTCGACCTTGAGATTGTTGGGGTCCATGTCGGATTCCACCGTCGACGGTTGCGGCCCGGGAAGGGCGCTCTGCGCCTGTACGTGCTTTCCGCATCCCGCGGTGAAAAGCGCCAAACCCACACACAAGCTAAGTACACCAGTTCGCAAATACAGTTGCGTATTCCGCAGACCCAACTGCAACCGCTCCCTTACGGTCGCGGCTCTGCATGCAGCCTCGTTCAGAGCCGCGACCATCAGGGAGCGGTTGAACTTATGAAATGGAGTACTAAGTTCGAGAAGATACGAGCGAGTCATAGAATCACCTCCCGGCCCACCGCCATGTTCATTTGGGCCGCCGCGGTCAGATAAGAGCCAATCAGATTGAGGTAGGCCAACCGCGTATCGCGCCAGGCCTTCTCCGCATCCAGGTAATCCAGCAATGAGGCGCCGCCGTTCTGATAGGAGAAAGCGACTTTGTTGCGCGTGTCCTCGGCCAGCTTCAGGTACTTGTCCCGATAGGGACGCAACAGATTCAGGGCGCTGACCAGCGTATAGTAGGCCGAATCGACGTCCGAGAATACCTGCGCCCGGGCGGCATCCTCGGCGCGTTCGTTGCGCCGGATATCGATTTCGGTGCGCGCCTTTTCGCCCTGGTTCCGGTCGAAGATCCGCAGCGGGATGGTGATGCTCAAACCGAAATAGACGGGGATCGGCGGGTTGCGCGCGAAATCCACGCTGAACGTGGGATCGGTCGAGCCGTTGGCGATGGCCAGTTG
>CAZARO010000563.1:0-1959 GCA_964487165.1 uncultured Solibacteraceae bacterium
AAGACAGGATCTCAATACAAAGGCGAGGAGGTGCAGTGAAGACCTGCTCATCCGGTTCACCGATCGTGACGCAGAGCTCGACAGTGTGACGGCGCGCGGCGGACACCTGGATGTCCTGGCACATGAAAACCTCGATGCCCAATTCCTTTTGCCGCTGGTAGAACCAGAACACCAGCGCCGCCAGAAGAAGGCTGTTGTCCTTCTCCCTACCTGGGCGCTCTTCGACGTCAGCGTCGAGGAGGCTGCTGTCCAGTTCCGTTACCGGCATGGCCCCATCTTATTTCCCCGCGAGTGCCGCGGTCAACGGCATCGCTTTGCCATCCTCCAGCACGACGGCTGGCGTCTGCGAAGTCTCGGTGCCCAGAGCCTCCACCGTGTGCAGTGGATCGTTCCCGGCAAACAGCAGAACCATGTGGGCGGCATACAAGGGATTCGCCGCCGCCATCACCAGCGAATTGCGTTCGGAGGCGAACGTCGCGCCGTCTCTTTCGAACACCGCGCCGTTATAGTGGAGCCCGATCTTGGCCGCCCACCCAGCCAGCGCCGAATTGGTCGCGGGACGGCCGACGAAGATGACGTCCCGGTGCCGCAGTTCGTCATCGGAAACTTCGAAGTCGCGCAAGATTGCGACGTTGATTTGGTCGTTGTCCCGATACCGGCTCTGCAACTGTTCGGCGGCAAAGCGGTTCGCTCCCGCCTCGGCCACGGTACCATAAACAATCACGGCGGATTTCAGGCGCTGCCGGATATCGCCGGGCAGGTACGCCGGACCGTCGCCCGGTTCGGTGAATTCGAAAGCCGCGCCGGCCTTGTCCAGGAACGATTGCGCGGTCACCGTTTTGGTGGCGTTGGCTGCGAAATAACTCTCCATGAGCTGGAAGAACGCATCGTCGCCGATTTTGCGCCGTAACTGGTCGAGGAACAGGGCGCCCTTGATCTCCTCGCGCGAAAAGCGGTTGCGGGCATCGTCGGGGGAAAGTTTCAATCTCCGATACCGAATGCGCTCGGCTTCGAGCGCCTGCTCGAAGTCCTCCGAACCGAGCAGACGGTAATAAGTTGCCGATCCCGCCACGAACCAGGTATCGGCATCGGATGCCGGCAAGACCCATCCCTTCCACAGGCGGTCCGAGTAATCCGGCGAGGGCTTCTTAGGTTTCGCTTCCGAAGCCTTGCCGGCTACGCGAGCCTCCTCGCTCTTGCGCACGTTGCCGAGCAGGTTCTCCGATGCCTGGGCGCCGAACAGATAGTAGCCGCCGGGGTAGAGGCCGCGATTCGGCCCGGGGTTGGACGCCGGCGCCTGCCAGGCGCTCTGGTTGGGACGGCCCATTTCCGCCCACACCATTAAGCCTTTGGTCATATCCGCGGTGGCCACCTTGGCATCTCCGGCGGTCACCGAGACGATGGGCGCGGACCGGAAAGCCAGGAAGGCGAACTGCTCGTCGATCTGCCCTTTGTACTGGCGGTAAAGGTCCTGCCAGGCCAAATCGCGCGGCCTGGGAACGAACGGCACGTAGGCCGGCGCGCCTTGCGGGTCAGGCTGGTATTCCAGGTTGACAGTCAGGTCCTTGGCGTTGTTGTTGCTCCAATAGAAGCCCGGCGTATCGCCAAACCACTCGTTGCGGGAACTGCGCCACAGGCGCGTATGGCTGGTGCCCAGTTCATACATGGCGATCTCGTTGGTATTGGCATCGCCGATGAGCCACTCGTTGGTGTAGAGACCGTTGTTGCGGGTTCCAAGTTCGCGCACCACCTCATCGATGCTGCCGCCGTACTGTGCGGCGCGGCGGGCGCGGAAGGCCACGGGCGTGCCGTTCACGTTGAAGGGCGTCTGTTCGATGGTGGTCTCCGTCAAGACTATGCCGGCGTCGTTCTGATACCAGTCGGAACCGCTTTCGATGCCTCCGGGATAGCTTTGCATCAGCATGCGGTGGCCGGCCTCGGGCTTGATGTCGAGCATCA
>CAZARO010000563.1:2059-4583 GCA_964487165.1 uncultured Solibacteraceae bacterium
GGATAGCTTTGCATCAGCATGCGGTGGCCGGCCTCGGGCTTGATGTCGAGCATCACATTAGTCTGCTCGGCCATGGTCAGGGAGCCCCACGTCACATGCCCCAGGATCATCTTGCCATCGCGCGTCGCCGGGCCGGTGGCCGCAAATGCGCTGCATCGGTCCGTCGAGGCGCCTTTCCGGGGCTGCCGGGCGTAGTCGGGAAGATGGAAATGGAGGCCTTCGAGACCGGTGGGGGTGACCGACACGGCATCATGCAGTTCGGTCAGCTCGATTTCCGTATTGGCCACCACGATGTCCATGAGATCGAGCTTGCGATCCAACCATTTCGCGCCGTTGGCATTGGCGCCGTCGGCGATCCCGCGCATTTCTTCCAGAATTTCGCGGTCGAATCCGCGCAGGAAGAGCGCGTTGGCGGTGGTGCGGAAGTCGTTCCAGCTCTGCTGGTCGGGCTTCCCGCCCAAATCGAACGCGCAGCGCTCCAGATATTCGGGAATCTCGTGCGCCATCAGGTAGCCGTGCTGATAACCGCGGTCGTACGGCTTGCCTTCAATATGAAGATAGATCCATCCGGCCGCGGGATAGCGATAGGCCGGGCCGAAAGTCTGTATGGCTTCGCGCGCGGGCCACTCGTCCTGCGGCGACACTTCGTCCAGGCTCACGCCTTCGAACCAGGCCTTCCCGCCCAGCGCTCCGCCGCTGCCGGCAGTTAAGAGGATGGAGTCCGCGGCGCGGCTGGCGACGAAGCGGAGCGTGAGCCGCGCCCAATCGTGCGTGCCGCCGAGGGACGCGGAATGGACATCGAAGGGCATGGAAGCCATGGTGAGCGCGGCGCCTGATGCAATGGGCGAACGGTCGAGGTCGCGCACCGTGAGGTTCTCGGTGCGGACCCAGCCGCTAAGCTCATACCGTTTGCCCAGCGTGAGCGAAATCGGCGTAGATCGCACGCAGGCATCCGAGGAGGCATTCTGCGCCTCCAGACGGAGCGATTTCCCGTTGGTGCGAGTCACCGCCGGGTCGGGAGCGGCCACGCCGCGGACCACCGTCCATCCGCTGTCGGGAGTGTCGAAGGAACTCGTGAAGACGGCGTTGGCGCCCTGCGCGGCGAAGGCGGCGAAAAGTAAGTAGACCAGACGATGCATCGGTAGACTCCCGTGCAATCAGGATATCATTGCCACCGGCGCCGTCAGCGGTCACTCCGGCGTGCCCCACCGATCGCGCCAACGTGCTAGGCTCATTCGGAGAAAGGCATACCATGAAACCGCTCACGCTGCTTGCCGTGCTTTCTTTGGGGTCCGCGGCTCTCGCCCAGGATCTCAACCTCGACATTCCATACCAGAAGTTCGTTTTGCAAAACGGACTTACACTGATAGTTCATGAGGACCACAAGGCACCGATTGTCGCCGTGAATGTCTGGTACCACGTGGGTTCGAAGAACGAAAAACCCGGTAAGACCGGTTTCGCGCATCTCTTCGAACATTTGATGTTCGGTGGAAGCGAGAATGTCAAAACCACCTACATCAATGCGTTTGAAAAGATCGGCGCAACCGATCTGAACGGGACCACAAGCAACGACCGGACGAATTACTTCGAGACCGTTCCCACCTCCGCGCTGGATTACGCTCTTTTCCTGGAATCGGACCGGATGGGCCATCTGCTCGGGTCCTTCGACACGAAGACGCTGGAGACGCAGCGCGGTGTGGTACAGAACGAGAAGCGCCAGGGGGAAAACCAGCCCTATGCAGTGACCGAGCAACTCATCGTGGATGCGACGTATCCCGCGGGCCATCCTTATTCGTGGACTGTCATCGGATCGATGGACGACCTGAATGCGGCCTCGCTCGACGACGTGAAACAGTGGTTCCGGACTTACTACGGTCCGTCGAATGCCACGCTGGTCATCGCCGGAGATATCGATGCAGCGGCGGCGCGGGCGAAGGTCGAGAAATATTTTGGCGACATTCCCGCCGGTCCGCCGGTCGCTCATCAGGAAGCGTGGATCGCGAAGATGACCGGCAGCCATCGGGAGCGGGTTGAAGACCGAGTTCCGCAACCCAGAATCTACAAGGTCTGGAACGTTCCGCAGCGTGGCACCCCCGACGAAGCTTATCTGGATCTCGTTGCCACCTGTCTGAGCAGCGGCAAGGATTCCAGGCTATACAAGCGCCTGGTTTACGACGAACAGATCGCGACCTCTGTCTCGGCAACCGACGGTAACCGGGAAATCGCCGGGCAGTTCACCATCACGGCAACCCTGAAGCCGGGACAAGACATGGCAAAGGCGGAGAGCGCAATCAATGAAGAAGTGGCGCGCCTGATCGCCGCGGGTCCGACGGCCGATGAACTGGAACGAGCCAAGACAACCTCAGTGGCCGGATTCGTTCGCGGGCTGGATCGCGTGGGAGGTTTCGGGGGCAAGTCCGATGTGCTGGCGGAAGGGCAGGTTTTTATGGGCGATCCCTCGGCGTACAAGAACTGGATGCGTTTCAAACAGAGCGCGACCGCGGCGCAGGTGCAAGCCGCCGCG
>CAZARO010000564.1:0-4578 GCA_964487165.1 uncultured Solibacteraceae bacterium
GCTGGCGCTGGGTATCGGCGCCAACACCGCGATTTTCAGCATCGTCAATGCGGTGCTGCTGCGTTCGCTGCCGGTGGAAGACCCGCAGGCGCTGGTACAGGTGAAAATGGGCGAGGGCGGGGATGACGAGCTCAGCACGCCTATCTGGGAGCAGATTCGCGATCGTCAGCAATCCTTCTCGGGCACCCTGGCTTACTCCGAGGAGCCGTTCGACCTCGCGCAGGGCGGCGAGAGCCATTTCGCCCAAGGCATGTGGGTGAGCGGCGACTTCTTCCGCACGCTGGGAGTCCCCATCCTGATGGGCCGCGCCTTCAGCCCCGAAGACGACCGTTGGGGCGGCGGACGCGAAGGCGCTAAGGCGGTGATCAGCTATGATTTCTGGCGCCGCTATTTCTCCGGCGACGCCAACGTCATCGGAAAAACGGTTCCCCTGGAGCGCCATCCTTTTACCGTGATCGGCGTGACGCCGCCGTGGTTTACCGGGCTCGACGTGGACCACAGTTTCGACGTCGCCATCCCCATTGGCGCTCAGGCCATCCTGCGCCCGTATCATACTCCCGCGGACGAAGGCTATCATTGGTGGCTGCATGTCATGGGCCGCATTCCGCACGGCCAAAGCCTGCGCCAGGCCGACGAGCGTATGCGCGCGGTAACCCCGCAGATTCTGCGCGCCACCGCCATGCCGGAGCAGGACCTGGAGGAGTACCTGAAGGCCAAATTCGTATTAGCGCCGGCCGGGCTGGGACTCTCCGAGACGCGCACGCAATATCGCACCGCTCTGGTGGTCCTGATGGTGACCGTGGGGCTGGTGCTGCTGATCGCCTGCGCCAATATCGCCAACCTGCTGTTGAGCCGCGCGGCCGCGCGCCAGCGCGAGTTGTCGGTGCGCATGGCCATCGGGGCGAGCCGCGTCCGCATCGTTCGCCAGTTGATGACCGAGAGCCTGCTGCTGGCCGCGCTGGGCGCTGCCTGCGGCTTTCTGCTGGCTGTTTGGGGAAGCCGCGTGCTGGTGGGTCTGCTTTCCACCTCGCGCAACATGCTGCGCATCGGGGTGGCGCCCGATCTTCGCCTGCTGGCGTTCACCATGGCGGTGGCGGTGCTGACGGCCCTGGTTTTCGGACTCGCCCCGGCCATCCGCGCCACTCGCGGCGGCCTGAATCGCGCCCTGAAAGAGAACGATCGCGGCGCCGTAAAAGGCTCGACCCGCCTCCATTTCGGCAAGCTGCTGGTGAGCGGCCAGGTGGCGCTCTCGTTCGTGCTGTTGTTGGGTGCGGGGCTGTTCTTGGGGACGTTGCGAAATTTCCTTTCCATCGATCCGGGGTTCAGCCGCCGCAACGTCCTGCTGGTCTCCGCCACCCTCCCGAACGCCAGCCAGCCGGCGGAGCGCATCCGCATGTATAGCGAGATTCTCGGCCGTCTGCGGCAGGTGCCGGGAGTCGCGTCCGCCGCGAGTTCCGTGCTCACCCCCATCCAGCCGGCGGGCTGGGCCAACATGGTGCAGCCGGAAGGCTTTGTTTCGAAATCGCGCGGCGATTCGATTCTCTTCCTGAATCGCGTTTCGGAGGATTATTTTGAGACCATGCGGACGCCGCTGCTGGCGGGCCGCGCCTTCGATTCGCGCGACGATCTGACAGCGCCTCTGGCCATCGTCATCAACCAATCGGCCGCGCGCCACTTCTTCGCCGACGCCAACCCGTTGGGTAAGACCATCGGCATGAAGCAGCGTACCGGGACGGATCTCTATCAGGTCATCGGCGTGGTCAAGGACAGCAAGTATAACCGCCTGGACGAAGCGCAGCGCAGTATCGGATATCTGGCCGCCGCGCAGGATCGCAACCCGCAGGCGTCGCTCAATTATTCTCTCCGCGGCGACGGCCGGGTGGAGACGTTGATTCCTTCGGTGCGCGCGGCATTCGCGGGAGTCAACCGCGACACCGCGCTCGAATTCCACGATCTGGAAACGCAGGTCAACGAATCGCTGCTGCGCCCGCGAATGGTGGCGCTGCTCTCGACCGTGTTCGGCGCGCTCGCCCTCCTGCTGGCCATGGTGGGGCTGTACGGCATTACCAATTATGCCGTGGCGCAGCGCAAGGGCGAGATCGGCATTCGCATGGCGTTGGGAGCGCAGCCCATGTCGGTTATCTGGCTGATGCTGCGCGACGTGGCCATCCTGGTGACCGCCGGACTGGCGCTGGGGCTCGCAGGATCGCTGGCCGCCGGCCATCTGGTGGTCAGCCTGCTCTATGGAGTGCGCTTCAACGACCCGCTGCAACTTGCCGGAGCGGCGCTCACTCTGGCGGCGGCCATCGCGCTGGCCGCCTACCTTCCGGCGCGGCGCGCTGCGCAGGGCGATCCTATGACGGCGCTGCGGCAGGAGTAATCTCTCGCCGCCGGGTTCACGAGCCCGTTTCCGCGGCGGTCCAGTACTGCTCCGCGGCGGCGCGGAAATCGTCGCAGTGCGTGGCCAGTTCCGGAATCAGCTCACTGGCGCTCGAAAGATCGCCGTCCTTTCCCAGCATCTCCACCCGCTTGGCCGTGGCGCTCACCTGCGTTCCGCCCACATTCGCCGCCGCCCCTTTCAGGGAGTGCGCGGCCAGCCTCGCCGCCGGCGCGTCCGCCCGGCTCACCGCTTCGGCCAGCGCCGCCAGTTGCTGCGGTGCGTCGGACAAGAACCTGCGTACCGCCCGGCGCGCCAAGCCTTCGTCTCCCAGCATTCGTTCCACCAGGTCTCCGCCATCGAACACCTGCGCGGCGGCGTCCGGCCGAGCGGGCGGCAGGGCGGGTGCCACACTCTTCCCGGCCAGCCATTTCTCCAGAACCTCCCGCAGTGCCCCCGGATGGATTGGTTTGGTCAGATAATCGTCCATGCCGCTCGCCAGGCATTTCTCCCGGTCGCCGGACATGGCGTGCGCGGTCATGGCGACAATGGGGATGCGATGGTTTCGGACCGGGGTATCAGCCTGGCGGATCCGGCGGGTGCATTCGTAGCCATCCAGTTCCGGCATCTGGCAATCCATCAGCACCAGGTCATAATCCGTCTTGGCCAGGGCACGCAAAGCGACCAGACCGTCGGGAACCGCCTCCGCCCGATACCCCATCTGACCCAGAATGCCCAAGGCGACCTCTTGATTCGTGGGGTTGTCCTCCACTACCAGAAGCCGGAAGCCCTTCAGCTCCGCGCGCCCCGCCGGCGTCTTTCCGGCCGAAATCGCAGGCTGGCTTACCACTGCCTCGCCAGCCCCTGCTCGGCCTGCCACAGGCGCCATTGGCCCGAACTGGCCGCCGTTAGCGGGAGTACGGCGAAGCTGAGCAGCATGAGCCAAATGGGCGCCCTCATTCCGCGATTCTTCTCCACTGCGTAGCTTATCGTCCGAAATCGCGCCAGACTTGAGGGGCGCGCTACACTTTGGCTATGGCGGATCGTGAAAACCCCCACGGCGATGTGCGTCCGCGTACCGCAGTCCTGACCCGCGGATTCGACCCCAGTCTCTCCTTCGGCTCGGCCCGGCCGGCCGTCTTTCGCAGTTCCACCTACGTCTTCCCCAGCCCGGAAGCGGCCGAGCAGGCCTTCGCCGTCCTCGGCGGCAGATTGAAGGCCGCGCCCGGCGAGCGTGCCGACCTTATATATTCGCGCTTCTCCCATCCCAACTCCGAGATTCTGGAAGACCAGATCGTCCCGCTGGAGACCGGCGCCACCGACGCGGCGGTCTTCAATACCGGGATGGCGGCCATCATGACGGCCTTCCTGGCGGTGGTGCGGCCCAACACTTCCATCGTCTACACCACGCCGCTATACGGCGGCACCACCGGGCTGATTCACTTTCTGAAACCCTTCGGGGTGGAAGGAATCGCCGTACGGCCAGGCGATGCCGGTGCGCTCGACGCCGCCATCCACAATGCGCGCAATTGCAGCATCGTGCTGCTCGAAACGCCCGCCAATCCCACGCTCATCATGACCGACATCGAGCGCGCCGCCGAATCCGCCGCCCGCCATCCCGATAAGCCCGTGGTCATGGTCGACAATACCTTTCTCGGACCCACGTTCCAGCATCCCCTGCTGTGGGGCGCCGACGTCTCGCTTTATTCCGGCACCAAATATCTTTCCGGCTTCAGCGACATGCTGGCCGGCGTGGCGCTCACCCGCAGCTCCGACCTCATCCAGAAGATTCGCAGCCGCCGCAATATGTTCGGCAGCATTCTGCAGCCCGACGAGTGCTGGACGCTCAACAGCCGCCTGCCCACCGTGGCCCTGCGAATGAATCGCCAGAGCAAGAACGCACAGCGCGTGGCGGAGGCGCTCCACGGCCACAAACAACTGAGCAGCGTGATTTATCCCACGCTCTTCGAGGACGCCGAACAGAAGCGCATCTTCGCGAAGCAGTGCGACCATCCCGGCGGACTGTTCTCGCTGGAATTCAAGGGCGGAAAGCCGGCCGCCTTCGACTTCCTGCGCCACCTGCGCATCGCCAAAAGCGCCGTGTCGCTGGGCGGCGTCGAGACCCTCACCTGCCATCCGAAGAGCACCACGCACTCCGGCATGAGCGCCGAAGAACTGGCCGAATCGGGCGTGACCGACGG
>CAZARO010000565.1:0-4578 GCA_964487165.1 uncultured Solibacteraceae bacterium
TGAAGTCCATCTCCCCGAATTTCAATGCCGCGCCTATCGTGCCGGGCATGCTCACGCCGTATGTCGCGCTGGTCTGTTTCGGCGCCGGCGTGCTGGCCAGCAACGCCGTCTGGAATACGGTCTTCATGCGCATGGGCGGCGTCGGCTATGCCAGCTATTTTCGCGGCAGCATGAAGCTGCATGCCGTGGGGATTCTGGGCGGCATCATCTGGATGATCGCGCTGAGCTTCAACGTGATCGCTTCGAGCGTGGCGGGCCCGGCGATCTCCTACGCGCTGGGGCAGGGCGCGACGCTGGTGGCGGCACTCTGGGGCCTGCTGATCTGGCACGAATTCCGCTCCGCGCGCGAGGGTACCGGGAAATATATCGGGCTCATGCTGGCGGGATATGCCGCCGGGCTGATGCTCATCGGCGCGGCGTCGTTCTAAGAAGCTGTCAGCTCGACCGCTCCCTCGCGGTCGCTGCTCGGTAGGCTCTGGCAAACACAGAGGCACCATTCCGAGCCGCGCGCGCAAGCAAGCGGTGCTTCGAATTTTGCAACTCCCTCGGCTGTCAACGGAGATCTGAAGCTCGCTGCTTACGCGCGAGCTATTAGCGGGCCTGGCCTTCGCGACGCACGAACAACCAGCAAACCGAGACCAGTCCCACGGCCAGCAGGACCATTCCCCAGGTGCCTAGGGCCGGAACAGTGGCGCTGGGGGTGGACGTGGCCGCTACAGTCGCTCCCGCCGCACCCAGGAAATTCGCCACCGTATATCCCGGGCTCGCGGGCGTGTACGCTACCGCGACGCTGGTCAAAACTCGCGTAGAGTCCGGCGCCAGGTTGATTCCGTAGACGTAGGCGCCTCCACTCGGGGCTTGATAACCGGCGTTCGGAAAGTCGTAAGCCGCCTGCCGCGACAGCGCAGGTGTCAGGGCGAAATAGGTTCCGGCCGCGCCCGCTGCCGTCGTGCTGGGGCTGCCGCTATACCAATCCGGCAGTGTCACGCTCGACAATGTCGTGGGGGAGCCGGTGGAGTAAGTCAGCGTGATATTGAGTGAGGAGCTTCCGCTTCCGCCGGAACCGAAAATCGCGAATTGCGAATACTGGCCATTCGGTATGCTCAAGCTGAAGCTGCCGGCGGTGGTGGATCGGATCGCGGTGTTCGTGCCGGTGGCTGTTGTGGCGTTGTAGCCCAGTTGCACATCGTAGAGCCGCGCTCCGCTTGCCGGGTAGAAACCATTGTCGTTCAAGCCTACGGGGTTGCTGCCGTCCTGGATGGACGCGAGCTGACTCGCGGCGCTTTGCGTGACCATCCAATTGTCTACCCCGCCCCCCGGGGAGTTGTTATCCCAAGAGATGCTTGGGGTAGTGAAAGCCCCGCTGATATAACGTAGAACGGTGTCCGCATTAGCGCTCGGCGCCAGGCTCACCTGGACGCCGGCACCATAGGCCGATCCACAAACGGCGGCGGCAACCAGCACCATCGCCAGAACTGTCCCGATACCGCCTGACGGTCGCGACATCTTCACTCCTCAATCCGGAAACCATACCTGTCAGATTGTGTTTTGGGTTGCCGGACCTGTCCATTATATGCTGGTTTTTCCAGAGATTCACAGAAGTTACGCGGTTTATTTCGTGGACCCGGCGTCATGCCAGAGGCGGCAGGTACTCGCGCGCCAGCCTGGCGAACTCCGCGGGACGCACCAGGCGGTAGCGGATCTCCAGCTCCGAGAGTCCGGCCAGTTCGCGTGTCAGCTCTCCCGAAGGTACGTCGGCGATGGCGACGTGAAGATGGCCGGTTTCCACGCGGAAGGGCAGCACTTTCCACCGCCGCGCGGCCTCCGCCGGAAGCGCACGGGTGGCCAGCCGGTCCACTTCGTTGCTGCCGACCGGTCCAGCCGAAATGCCGGATTGCAGACTCAGCGCGCGGTAGAGGTTTTCTTCCGACAGCTTGCGTAACAGCACCAGATATTCGCCGATACGCAGGCCTTTCGGCAAGCTGCCGGCGGCGGTTTCCACGTCGCTCGACGGTACGGTGCGCATGCGTACCAGCACTTCGCCC
Source organism: uncultured Solibacteraceae bacterium (assembly GCA_964487165.1). GTDB lineage: Bacteria > Acidobacteriota > Terriglobia > Bryobacterales > Bryobacteraceae > PALSA-129. Next base: position 2,046 of record CAZARO010000565.1, read on the forward strand.
AGGCGCGGGCGTGGGTAAACGTGGTCGGTCTTGCGCCAGGCCATGGTACGGCGCTGGATGCGGGCGGCGGTGAATTGCCGCACCGCCGCCACAGTGGCGACGAAGTTAACCACGTTACCCCAGCTAGTGCGCAGCGGAACGGCAGCGGCGAAACGCCAGCCATAGATGCGCGCGCTGCACCAGGCGCGTACGGCCACCTGCACCAGCGCGAATCCATAGGTGACCGCGCACAAATACGAAAGCCACGGCGGAATTACGGTGGCAAGACTCCACGGCCGTCTGGTTCCGGCACTCAGCGCGAGGTTGCCGAGGCCGGCCAGAAACACCATGTTGGCCAACGGCGAGAGCAGATTGCCGACCAGCCCCTTGCGGTCGCGCCAAAACCAGTAGGCCTGCGGCCAGGCGCCGCGCCAGCCGTGATTCTGCCACCCCTGTAGGACGATGCCGGCCACCCATCGGCTGCGCTGCCGCGTGGCGGCGCGGAAATTGCGCGGGAAATATTCGCGCGTGGCCACCGGGCGGCCGTTCTGAAATTGTACCGGCAGGAAAATCTGGCGATAACCTAGGGCGTGCAGGCGGAAGCCGTTTTCGTAATCCTCGGTGAGGCACGTGGGGTCGAAAATCAAGCCGTGGCGCGTGGAGGCCAGATGTTCGAGGGCGGAGCGTTCGAAGCCCGTGCCTACCCCATTGGCGGGCAGAAAGCCGCCCAGGCGCTGGCGCATGGGGATGTCCTTGGTTTGGAATTCGGCGAATTCGTCGCAGTACAGCCCGTGAGTCAGCTCGGCGATGGGGGTGGGCAGCGCCAGCACGGGGACCTGCACCATGGCGTAATCGCACGAAAACCAGTTCACCAGGCGGAGCGAATCGGGATGGACCAGGTCTTCGGCATCGTGGGTCATGACGATGTCGAAGCGTATGCCGTGGAGCGCTTCGTATTGGCCCATGCGGCTGTAGACCCAGTTCAGGCAATCGCCCTTGGACGTAGGGCCATCGTGCGGGCCAATCACCAGGTGTACGCGCGGATGCAGGCGCGTTGCTTCCTCTACCACGCGCGCCGTAGCTTCGTCATTGGGATACACGCCGACGAAGACATCGTAAGCGGAATAGCGGATGGCGGCGAGGTTGTGCTCGAGCATCTGGCCGATGACGCGGTGTTCGCGCCACAGAGGCACCAGGATGGCGATGCGCCGCTCCGGGGCGCGGTCCAGATCTTCATCGGCCGGCCAGGGAAATGGCTTGCGCCGGGTGAGAAGGAAGGCCACCGTGATAAACAGGTCATCCAACCCGCTGATGAGGATCCAGAGAGCCAGCGGAGTCAGACACCACACCACCAAATGCGCCAGTAGCACGGAACACGGTAGTCTCTAATAGGAGCTGGAACTCTCAATCATTTCGCGCCGCCCTCAGCAAAGCAAGGTGACTTTGGTGTAGGCCACTTCGAACCCCAGGCGTTCGAAATTGCGTTGCGACGTGCTGCCGGGAAGGGTGGATGCCGTGGCCGTGTCGCCACCCAGCGCGATGGCTTCGTTCAGGCGCGCGGCAATCAGCTCGCGGTGGAAACCCTGGCGCCGAAAGCCGGCGATGGTGCTGTCGGCGAAGAGAGTCGCGAGGCCGTCGCGGACCGCCAGCGCGCCGCCGCCGGCCGTTTCGCCGGTGTCGGCCACGGCGAGATAGCACAGGGCGCCGGGCATGGAGAAAATGGCGCGGCCAACGTCCATCTCGGCGGTGGTGAGGTCGCCCTGGTCGAAGAAGCCGCGGCCCACGGTGTGCGACCACAAGTCCTCCTCCCCGGCGAGGGCCCGCCGGATTCGCGGCGCGAGGACGATCTGCGCGCCGGCGATGCGTTTGACCAGGACATTATTAAACTCGGTGGGGCGATACCCGCGCCGGCTGAGGATTTCGAGCAGGCCGTGGTCGGCCAAGGGGCACAAATCGATGGAGATTTTGGCGCCGCGGCTGCGGAAAAAAGCTTCCAGGGCGTCGACCTCGGTTTCGCTCACCGGGCCGTTCAGTCCCAGGCCCACCGCCTGCGTCAAGGGCGAATCGACACCCACAAAGATGGCGCAGCCGCCGGCGATATCGAGGAATGCCGCTCCCGGCGGCGATGCCGTGCAGGAGCGGGCGTTCACCGCCTCGGCAGCCTCCAGGCGGCGGGCGAGGGTGGCGTCGGCGAAAGTGGCGGAGTCGGGAAAGCGCACATGTTTATGATAGCTATCGGGGGGTAACTTTCGGCTATCAGCTTTCAGGTATCAGCTCTCAGCAGTCAGCCGCAGCCCTCCAGTTCCGAAGTGACAGCGGCCAATCTTCGCCGCAGTCTGAAGCGCCCCATCGCCATCCTGCGTGTAAACCGATCGGCTACTCGGCTTGCCGCGGCCAGCTATCCAGAAACCTGGTTCCGAAGCCCGTGAGTTGCTGATTTCTGATTGGCACAGGGCGTCCCAAGTGGGGCAGGATGGCATCCCAATGTCACTTACATTGGCCTATGAGCCGTATCTGCATAATTAGTGGGGCGGACGCCCTCGGGGGTGCCCTC
>CAZARO010000566.1:0-4577 GCA_964487165.1 uncultured Solibacteraceae bacterium
CTGTACAGAAACGCGTGCTGGGCGCCGCTGGTGGTATCGGAATAGCCGGCAATCTGCCCGCTGTCGTTGATGCCGTAGGCGTAGCTGACGGTTCCACCCGGGAGCGTGCCCAGGTCAGTCATCGTGCCGGAGCTATACAAGAACGCGTGGTATCGTCCGCCGCCGGTATCGCCGGCCCCTACGATCTGCCCGCTGGTATTGATCGCGCGGGCGTAGCTGTTCACCCCGCCGGGGAGCGTGCCGAGTTCGGTCACCGTCCCACCGCTGTACAGAAACGCTTTGAAGCCTTCGACGGCGCTATAAGAGGATCCAACAACCTGCCCGCTGCTGTTGATGCCGCCGGCGGTGCTCGACGAGACGAAGCCGCTGGGAAGAGCCGAGATAATGGGAGCCAGGTCGGTCGCCGTGTAAGCCTGCGCCTGGGCGTTGGCGGCGGCGCCTGTCAGCAGCGCCACTAAGCCGAGACGTCTAAGTCCGCTGGAAACCAGTCTCCCGTCCACCTGACTCCTCCAAGTTAGTTCCGTCTGCTACTGTGCGGCTGTCAGACCCGCTGCCCTGCGGCGCCCGCCTTTATTCTGTCTTCTGACTCCTGACTCCTGACTTCCATATTCCGCAGGAATATCGAGGGTGGAGCCCTTGTCTATTTACCCACCGAGAACCATGAGCTTCACCGCCGGCTGCGAGCCGATGTTATTCACGGACAACACCAAAGCTTGCGGTCCGCCGATTAGGCCGGACGGGATTTGAACATTGATCTGCCAGAGCCCGGGACTTACCAGCCCCGCGTAGAGCACCGCAGCGGCCGTCCCGGCGATGGTCACCTGGAAGGCCGACAGATTCGCTGCCGGATACGCCTGCGTCAACACCACGCCGTCGGGCGCCACGGGATTCGTGGTCCCGCACCCGGTGGCGTACAGCTCGATGATGTCGCCGGCGGCCGCCGGGCGGCTGGTGTATCCCGGCAATGCGCCCGGCGCGGCCACGTACACCACGCCGCTTCCGGTGGCGAATACCGAAGCCGCGTAGACCACGCCGGCCAGCGTATAAGTGAAAATCCCAGGGGAGACGGCGGCAATCTGCATCACGGAGGTCATCACTCCGGTGGGTGTGACCAGCTCTACTTCGGCGGTCCCTACGGCGGCGCTTTGCGGCAGCAGGAAATTCACCTGGGCCGCGCTGATGTACTCCACGTAAGCCGGCTGCCGATTCACGTTGACCTGTATGCCGCCCACCGCCGTGGGAAGCTGGGAGCCGCTAATCGAACTGGACCAGTCGGTAGCCGCCTGGTCCGTGAAACCGGAGCCCATGATCGTGCAGTAGCCAGCCGGCGCCGCTCCCGGAAGAAGGGTGGCCGCGCTAATCACGGTGGCGATCGCCGGCGGCTGGTCCTTGGTCAGCAAGCCCCGCGAATCGAACGCACCAGCGCAGATGTTTACCACGTCGATGGGCGGCTGGGAGTTCGCTACCAGCGCGATATCGTACCCTTCGGCCAGACGGACCAGGCAGGTGTTCACATTCTGCGAGGGCGTAGCTCCATTAGTAAGTCCGCCATTCTTATCGTAGTAAGTTCCGAAATTGCCGGCGTACGAAAACCAGCCGATCCCATCGGTCAGCATCTCGTTGACGGTAGCCGCCGGAATCACGCTGGTGCCGCGCAGGGCAAGCAGAATCTTCACCAGTTCCTGGATATCGGAGATCCAGCCGCCGGGGGCGACGAAGTTGAAGGAGCCGAAATAAGCGCCGTCGCGGGTGTCCGCGGGACCGTTATAGCCCAGCGTTGCCGTGGCCTGGGGGTCCGAAGTGGCATTGAAAATCGAGGTGTCGATTCCCGCCGGCACGAGCACATTCTTAGTGACCCAACTTACGTAATCCTGGTTGGTCACCTGATCGATGACCCCTTGTAGGATGGTGAAGTTCTCGTTGTTATACGAGTAAGTCACGCCCGGCGTGCCCACCAGCGGCATGGAGAGATAAGTATTCAGGTACGGCCACAGATTACCGCTGAGCGGGCCTTCCACCGGAGGCGTCTGCATCCCGCTCATCATGGTGGCCAGATTGCGAAGCGTAACCACCTTCACCGAGGGATCGGGACTGGGCACCATGCTCGAAATCAGCGGCCAGAACGGGCTGTCGAGCGTGATGGAAGGGTACATGGGGAGCATCACTTCCAGCGCGATGCCGGTGACAGCTTTGGAGATACTCGCCAGGTTGATGCGCGAAGTGGGCGTAAAGGCGGTGTTCGGATTGTTCGGCTGGTTGGGACCGCGCGCCAATCCGTATCCTTCCGAGACAAGCTGGCCGTTCTTCGAGACTGCGTAGGCGTAGCCCATGACGAATGGCGCCAGATTGGCGGAAAAATAGTCGTCGAAATCCGGTGCGTTGGGATAGGCCGATATCGCGGTAAGGACCAGTCCGTTAGCCGCCATCTGTTGCGCCGTGGCCTGCAGCGCGGTCCAGTCCTGATTCCAGACGAATTGGGCGGAGTTGACCAGCCCCCGCCAGCACCCGACCATGTTGCCGTTTACGAGGTCGTACCCCAGACCGGCCAGCGAATATCCGGCCCACTTACCGGTTACCGAGCCGGGAAAGTCCGGCAGGCTGGTGTTCCACAAAACGTATCCGCCGGTGCCCGCTTCGAACAGCGCGGAAAAGGCTGCGGCGGATTGCTGCGGAAAAGGCTGGATGCGCGTCATGCGCATCCCCTGGCCGGAAAGCGAGGTCCACTGGGAAGTCAAGTCCGTGTAATCCAGGTCCCACACCAGGGTTTGGTTGGCGGGCGTGGAAACACCCAGCCAATAGCCGACGTAAAACAGCTGGGTCTGCTCCCAGGTGATGGCAAAATCCACCAGCTTGTAACCGGATTGGTTGGTCGAAAAGAACTGCTGGAACTGGTCGGGGTCGGTGGTTCCGAGCACCAGGTACGCCAGGCCGCCGCTGGCCGGTTCAAACGCGGCGTAGTACCAGGTGGAGTTCATGTTCTGAATGGCCGTGAGCGAAGCCAGCTGGTATCCTTGTCCGGCGAGCGTGTTGATCTGCGCGTACAGGTCGGAGAAACCATTAGCGCTGATCAACTTAGTGCTGTTCCCGCCGGGCTGGAAAATTCCCCCGAAGGTCGGCTGGATGGTTGGAAATCCGGCCACCCGGGACGACAGCTTCTTGCGGACCAGATCGGGCGCGCGGACGAGCGGTGAGACCCTGGTACGGCCCCCGTCCGAGGGTTCCTCCTCGGCGAGCAGGCGGCGCGGGAGATCGGGCAGCCCAATTACGCCCGCCGCGCCGATACGAACAAAGCTCCTTCTGTTCATTCGACCCCCCAATGGATAACGCAGCAACTCTCGGGAGAGAGGCGCACGCATAATACGCGGGAAATATTCCCGGAATCCATCACGCTTGGGGCACTTTAGCCCGCCGGGAATTCAGTTACCATAATAGCCGCGCGTGTAGCGCCCGACTATTCGTGAATCGATTTCCCTTCCTCGACTGGATGCGCGGACTGGCACTGCTGATCATGATCCAGGTGCACGTCTTCAATTCCTTCGCGCGGATGGACGTGCGCAACGGCGGCGTGTACGCGCTGGCGGTGTTCGCCGGCGGCATGGCGGGGCCGCTGTTTCTCTTCATGGCGGGCATGACGTTCGCGTTTCAAATGGACCGCCTGGAGCGCAAGGAAATCCGGCCCCGCGGCCGTTGGCTCGAATGCCTGCGCCGCGCCGCATACATCTGGGGAATCGCGTACCTGATCCGCCTCACCGATTGGGCCGGCAGTTGGCCGCACGGCAGCTGGGGGGAGATTCTGCGCGTCGACATTCTCAATAGCATGGGGCTCGCCATGGCGGCCTTCTCGGTGGCGGCGCTGGCGTCAGATGGACGGCGCATTCGCGGCGTGCTGGTGGCGGCGGTGGCCATCGCGGCGGTTTCTCCGCTGGTGGCGAACTGGAATTGGACGTGGGTTTCCGGCGCGGTGCGGCAATATCTGCAACCGGGTTTCGAGCGCGGCCATTTCCCGTTTTTTCCGTGCGCATCTTACTTGGGTTTCGGGATGACCGCGGGCGCCGCGGTGCGGCTCGCCGAAGCGGGGCGCATGGATCGCGTGATGCAGTGGGCGGCGCTGATCGGCGGCGGCTCGATTCTCGCCGGCCAATACGTTGCCAACCTGCCCTATGCGGTCTATCCGAAATCCAATTTCTGGACCGACAGCCCTACCTTGATCTTCATGCGCGTGGGCGTTTCCCTGGTAATGCTGGCCGGCTGCTATACCTGGACTTCGTTTGGCGCCGGCGGATGGAGCTGGATGCAATGCCTGGGCCGCAACTCGCTGCTGGTGTATTGGGTCCACCTGATGCTGGTCTATGGCCCGTTGACGGGAGCGCTGCAGAAGTCCCTGTCGATCCCCGCGACTTCGCTCGCCGTGGTCGCGGTGACTGCCCTAATGGTGGGGCTCGCGGTGCTATGGCAGTGGGGGAAGGGACGATTCCGAAAGCCGAGAAGTTGCTGATTTCTGGTTGGCACAGGCGCGCCTAACTAAGTGGGGCAGGATGGCATCCCAATGTCACTTACATTGCCGGAAAGCTGGGATT
>CAZARO010000567.1:0-4575 GCA_964487165.1 uncultured Solibacteraceae bacterium
TCAGCGAGGTGTTACAGAGCCGCGCGCGTCAGCAAGCGGTCTTTGGCAATCGACGTATTTTGCGCGAAAGTAACTAACTGGCGGGCTGCAGCCCGCGAAAGCCTACTCGGGCACGAACACGACGCACGCCGGCCGGTCGATATGCGAAATAGGTTGTCCCACCGGGCGCAACTGTCCGCTGTGCGGGTGAACGCTATAGACGCTCAAACTGCCGGAATCCTGATTCCCCACCAGCATATATTGCCCGCTGGGATCGAGGGCAAAATGGCGCGGCGTGCGCCCGACCAGCGGCGTGATCTCGAGCGCCGAAAGCGTGAAACGCAGCGGATCCACCACCAGCAGCGCCATGCTGTCGTGGCCGCGATTGGAAGCGTACACCAGGTTGCCCGCGCGATTCACGGCGATCTCGCCGGCGGCGGCGGGGCCGGTGTACGAATCGGGCAGGGTCGTAACGGTTTCGATTTCGGTGAGCGCGCCCTTGCCAGCATCGTAAAAATAGCCCGTCACGGACGGGTGGGTTTCGTTGTTGGCGTATAAGACGCGTCCATTGGGATGAAAGGCGAGGTGCCGTACGCCCACTCCCGCGGGGGCGTCGACGAACGGTACATCTGCGGGCGTCAGCGCGCCGGTAGCGGAGTCGAAATGGTACACGTAGATGCGGTTCAGGCCGATATCGGCCGCCAGCAGGAAGCGATTGTCCGGCGAGAAGAGCACGCAGTGGACTTTCGACGCGCCGTGGTGCTCCACGAAGGCCAGCGCTTCTCCCACGCCGCCATCTTTGCGCAGGGGCAGAACGGCTACGCTGCCGCTGCCGTAGTTGGCGACCGCCAGCCAGCGGCCGCTGCGGTCGAGCGTGAGATGGCAGGGAGCGGCGCCCTTGGAGGAGGCTTTATCGACCAGCGAAAGCTGGCCGGTCTTGGGGTTGATGAGGAAGGCATTGACGGCGCCGTCGGGGTCCTGGCTGACGGCATAGAGGAAGCGGTTATCGGGGTGCGCCATCAGAAAGGTGGGGTTGGAGACGGCGGCCAATAAGCCCAGAGGCTTCAGTTTGGAGTTGCGGGCGTCGAAACGATAGCCGTAGATTCCGCGGCTGGAGCCGCTGGTATAAGTTCCTGTGTAGACCAGATAATCCGCTCCGCTGGCGGTGGCCGCGAAGAGCAGGGCGGCGGCCCACGCTCGAAGATTTCGGAGATTCACCAACGATTATTAGACCGCGGAAGTGGTGCGGGAATCAAACGCGGCGAAGACCTAACCAAGGGCTCGGCCCTTGAAGACGGAAGCGGCCCCTGCGGGTCCGAAGAAGTCTGACAACCCTGCGGGCTGTCGGAAGTCAGAATTGGCGGTGGCGAGCGGCGGTCTGAAGAGGGAGTTGCAATATTCGGCTGATCGACCGCTCCCTCGCGGTCGCGGCTCGGTAGGCTCTCGCAAACACAGAGGCGCTGTTCCGACAAGCCGTTCGTAGAGTTTTGCAACTCCCTCGAAGTCTTCGATCCGGCATCGGGGACAGTGTTGAAGTATTCCTGTTTGAGATCTTAGATACAAGAACCTGAAGGGCCGGAGGCGTAGATGAAGCATGCGCCCCCGGCCGCACCTGAGGAGTTACGCGGAAAGCGGCAAAGAAGAGGGCTCCGGGGACTTGCCGCGGCGGACCAGGCTGGTGACCTCGGCGCGCTGCACGTCGTAGCGGGTCACTCCCGAGAAATATTCGGCCACGGGATAGAGCGGGTACGGGGCTAATTCGGCGAACACGCGGCCCAGACGATTCTCCACGTTGTACACCAGGTGGAAGAAGGTACCGCGGTCGATGCCGAGTTGCCGGGAGCAGAGTTTCCAGTCGGCGCCGAGCATGAAGTGGGTGTGGAAGACGCGGCTCTCCATATCTTCGAGGGTGCGCCGGCCGACCAGGCAGAAGTCGGCCATATATTCTTCCCGTTTGCGGGAATAGGCGCGGTAGCCGGAAGGGCCTCCGCACCGTTCCCAGGTGACCGCGTTGGTGTGCGCCCCGAGGGCGACGCACTCCCGAAAGCGGCGATAGCAGGCCCGAAAAACAGCCCGGAATACGCAATTGCACGGCGATTCGGTGCCCCGCAGAACCGGCAGCAGACCGTAACCGTGGCAGAAATTGCACGAGGCCTTTGCGAGGCCGATAACGTTGGAGCGATCCCAAAACATGTGTGTGTCCTTTTTGGCAGGCCAGCCTCACCAATCCGTGCCGGCACCTGTGTTTGTTTTGCTGACCTCAACTCTATCCCCGTGTAGGAAACCGTCAATCATTCATAGGGCTTTAGCCTGGGCGATCGACGGTACTAATCTAGTCACCGTACTGCTAATGCTATGAGTAGCAATACACTTGGCTAAATTTTCGACTGGGTCAATTCATTTTGGTTTATTATCGACTTCCAGAACCGCTCTTCGCGAAACCGGTATCCCCCTATATCTGCAAGAAATAGGGCCGTCGTCCCACCATGACCCTCGGCGACCTCCAACAACGCTTCGTCGCCCTTCTTCGAAACCGCGTGCGCAACGGCGAACTGACCGAACGCGGACTGGCGCGCATGGTCGGCGTCTCCCAACCGCACATTCACAACGTCTTACACGGAAAGCGCAGCTTTTCGGTGGAGACCACCGACGACATCATGCGGCAATTACGTGTGGATGTACTCGATCTGATAGAACCGAGCGAATGGGCCGACTCGCGCAAGCGGAATTGAATCCCGTTGCCCGGCGCAAATGTGCTGAAATTGGAAGCGGAGGCCTGCCATCTTGCGGCGATCGGAGAATGGGGCGGAAGTTTCCGGCGGCAGAATGAAACGCCTGGCGCAAAGCATCGAGTCCCTGGCGGAAAAAGACGAGGGATTCCTGCGCCTGTCGCGCCAGATGGACCAGGTGCGGCGCGCCGCCGCCATCGAACTTCACACTATCTGCCGCGACTTTGTAAACTCCCTGAACCGGCTGATGTCGAAGGGAGAACTGCTGCTCGATCCGGGCGAGTTTTCCGCGGCCGCGTTTCAGGAGGAAGGCGTAAACCTGATTCAGATCAGCGTCCGCGGGCGCATCCTGCAGGTGGCCTACAGCGCCACCCCGGAACTGGTCTCGACCGAGGACTTTCGCATTCCCTACACGCTGGCCGGTTCGGTGCGGGCCTTCAATCAGGAGCTGCTCAACAAGGATCTCATCGAGGAGCAACTGGTTTTCTACACCGTGGAAAAAAACCGGAACATGTGGCGCTTCTTCGATCCGCGCACCTATCGCTCCGGCACCCTGGACCAGGAGTACCTGGTCTCGGTGATGGAACAGTTGATCTGAACGCTCGCTCGGGAGCGTCTATTTCTTGGCCTTCTTGACGGCGGCCGCAATATCGCTCTTCAGGTCCTTGATCTCTTTGCTGTCGGGCAACCCCACCAGAGCGGCCTGGGCACGCTCCATGAGGGCGTCCATCTTCTGCGGCTCGTCCAGCTTATCCTTGGCATAAAGCTGCGAGAAATGGAACAGGCTGGTCGCCATGGCGGTCATGAACGTGGCCCGCGGTACGGTGGCGACCCCGGTCTTGAGCAGGTCTTCGGTCCTGGCGGTATCGTTGGATGCCCCGGCGGCACGGCACGCGGCCAGCAGCACACCGCGTTCCACCGCCCGTTCCTGCGCGGTCTCCGTCTCGGCCGGCGTGAGCGCGATTCCGGTGGCCACTTTGGTGAATTGGGCCACGGGCGAGGCATTTCCCTTGGGGTAGGCAAATTCCAGGGTAACGGTGTCGCCTTTCAGCTTGTCGAGCTTGCCGAAATCCTCCGCGAATTGCAGCGCCAACTGGCTGGCGGCGTTGCGATTTTCCGACACCTGGCGGCGGAAAGCGGATGGGTCGTGAGAGGTGTGCACGCCGATGGCATAGTTGTCGGCAGCGTTGATGTAGCCTTCGGCGATGCCCGATTTCAGGACCAGAGTCCACGGCAGGGCGCGCGCGGTGTACTCGTTGTCCGTGGCGAGCAGATTGTCGAGGTTTTGCAGGGTCTTCATGTAGTCGCCGGCCTTGTAGACTTCACGGGCGCCCTGCCAGTAGAAGGCTGGCGAACCCATTTGCGGCTCCGACGGCCCGGATGAACAGGATATTAAGGTCGCTATGCCCGAAACAAGGGCGAGGACCAATGCGATACGCTTGGCGGTCATGGAAATCCAGTGCCTCCGCATCGTAGGTAACACACGGTGCGGACGAATGCAAGGGCAAGCTATCAGCACCTCTGACGCGCCTGCCGCGCAATCCAAGGAGTCTGAGACTTTGGGAAGCTAAGTGGGGCACGGCAATCGTGCCTGTGCCCAGAGGGCGCCCACGGCTTTCCAGCCGGCCCGGTCGCCTGAAAGACGGCCTGCAGCCAGGACTGACTGCCCCCACAGAGTTCCCACAGCAGACCGCGCTTTCTTTGAGAAGCTGAGTGGGGCAGGATGGCGTCCCAATGTCACTTACATTGGCCTATGAGCCGTACCTGCATAATTAGAGGGGCGGACGCCCTCGGGGGTGCCCTCTGGGCCCGCCATAGGCGTTAAAATAAGTCTCTACTTAAATAGAGTCAACTGAGCGTTGAGATC
>CAZARO010000568.1:0-4569 GCA_964487165.1 uncultured Solibacteraceae bacterium
ATTGGGGCGACGACGAGGCCTTCTCGCTGCAATTGGGCCGCGGCGAATGCGCCGCGTAGCTGCAAGCGATCGGCGGCCCTGATGCGCCTACGAGAAGGTAAGTGGGGCAGGATGGTATCCTGCGGTCGATTGGCAATCGGCCCGCCGCTGTATCGCTGGTGCGGACCTGGCGGGTTACCAACCCGCCGCAGATTGCCATCCTCCCCACATGGGAAGCCCTGTTCCAACCAGAAATCAACACTTGCGGGCTTCGGAACCAAGTTCCTGGAGAGCTTGTATCTCTCTGTGGCCTCTGTCTCCTCTGTGCTCTCCGCTTTTTTGACTTTGTGTTTTCTCTGTGTCTCCGTGCCTCTGTGGTGAACTCGTTTTCTCGCCTTTCGACGCCCATGCTATCGTCGTTTTAGATGGCCCAAATTCGCCGCGTCCTCATCAGTGTTACCGACAAAACAGGAATTCTCGATTTCGCCCGAGCGCTCGCCGAATCCGGCGCCGAACTGATCTCCACCGGCGGTACCGCGCGCCTGATTCGTGAGGCCGGCATCGCCGTCCGGGACGTTGCCGACGTCACCGGCTTTCCCGAAATGCTCGACGGCCGCGTCAAGACCCTGCACCCCAAGATCCACGGCGGCATCCTCGCCATCCGCGAAAATGCCGATCACCTGCGCGCCATCGCCGAGCACGGCATCACGCCCATCGACATGGTGGTGATCAACCTCTATCGTTTCGAAGAGGCTGCCGCCAGGGCCGATGCGCGCCTGGAAGATCTGATCGAGAATATCGATATCGGGGGCCCTGCCATGATCCGGTCCGCCGCCAAGAATCATCGCGATGTCGCGGTGGTGGTGTCGCCGGCCGATTATGACGCCATCCTCGCCGAACTGCGCACGAACGGTGGCGCGCTCTCCGCCGAAACGCATTGGCGCCTGGCGAAAAAAGCCTTCCGCACCACTGCCGATTACGACGCCGCCATCAGCGCGCGCCTGGAACAAGTGGATTCGCAGGGAACTCTGCCGCTCGATCTGAACCTGCGCGCGCCCAAACTGATGGACCTGCGCTATGGCGAGAATCCGCACCAGCAGGCGGCGCTCTATGGCCGCCGTGGCGCAGGAATCGCGGGGGCGGAGCAACTCCACGGCAAGGAACTTTCTTATAACAACCTGGTGGATCTCGACGCCGCTTACCAGTTGGCGGTGGAATTCGCCGCGCCCGCCGTGGCCATCATCAAGCACACCAATCCCTGCGGATGCGCGGAGCAGGAATCGCTCGCTGAGGCGTACCGCAAGGCTCTGGAGTGCGACCCGGTGTCGGCCTACGGCGGCGTCATCGGCATCAATCGCGTGGTGGATGAAGAGACCGCGCGCGAGATCGCCAAATTATTCGTGGAGGCCGTTGCCGCGCCGGATTATTCGCCGGAAGCGCTCGCCATCCTCACCGCGCGCAGGAATCTGCGGTTGATGCGCGTGGGCACGGCGGACGATCCGCTGGTGGTGAAGTCGATTTCGGGCGGCTACCTGGTGCAGACCGCGGACCGGGCGACGCTGCAGCGCGCGCAGGCGGTAGTGAAGTCGCAGCGCCAGCCATCGGCGGAGGAGTGGAAGGCGCTGGAATTCGGCTGGAAGGTTGCCAAGCACGTGAAATCGAACGCCATCGTTTACGCGCGCGCCGGGCAAGTGGTGGGAGTGGGGGCGGGGCAAATGAGCCGCGTGGATGCGGCGCGCTTCGGCGCGATGAAGGCGATTCTGCCGCTGGCCGGCACGGTCGTGGCTTCGGACGCTTTTTTCCCCTTCGCCGACGGCGTGGAGGAAGCGGCGAAGCACGGCGCCACGGCATTCATCGAACCGGGCGGGTCGATGCGCGACGCCGACGTGATCGCCGCCGCCGACCGTTTAGGTGTCGCCATGGTCTTCACCGGCGTACGTCATTTCCGGCACTAGTGGGGCAGGATGGCATCCTGCGGCCGAGTGGTACTCGGCCCTCGGCGGCCTGAAAGGCCACCTGCAGGCACGATTCCATGCCCCACCCTTCTAGCCGACTGCATGCGTGAATGGCCAAAGCCCTGCGGCCGAGTGGTACTCGGCCCCCCTTAGTTACTTTCCGGTGCAACGTAATTAGGCAGGCGGGTTACCAACCCGCCGCAGGATGCCATCCTGCCTTACACAAATAATCCCGTGATGGCGACCCCGACGCCGATCAAGCCGGCCACCACGCCCATCACCGGGAACATCTTTTTGCGCGAAATAAAGTAGAGCGAGGTGAGAACCAGGCCGATCTCCAACAATCCTTCGCCAAAATCGTAGCGCAGCGCGCGATGCTCGTCGGCCTCGGCGGTATCGTCGGATTTCTGCGCCTTTTCCTGCTGCGTGTCTTTCTGGTCGGCGTATTTTTTCTTCTGCTCTTCGTAGTGCGCGCGCAATTTCGCGGCCGCGTCGCCCTTGGTGTCGAGCACCGTCAGCAGGTCCTCGCCAAGTTCCACGTTGTGGAGTTTAATGCTGTTGGCCTGATAGTAGGCCCAGTCGTCATTGGCGGTGGATTTGTGCATGATGGCCGCGGTATGCGTGCGGTGCGATTCAATAGTCACCACCGCCAGCATCACCGCCAGGATCGCGGCCAGCACCCCGACCGTTTTCCCCAACGCGTCGTTCTCACTGCCTTCATGATGGATCTCCAGTTCTGCCATGGTTTCCGTATTATAAGCTAGTGGACCCCGATGAAGAGCTGATGCGCGAAGCGCTGCGACTGGCGCGAGTGGGCGCAAGCGCGGGCGAGGTGCCGGTAGGCGGCGAAATCGTGGCGCGCGCGTATAACGCGCCGGTCTCCCGTAATGATCCCACGGCGCACGCCGAGATTCTCGCCCTCCGCCACGCGGCCGAGCGAATCGGCAATTATCGCCTGGAAGGCGTCACTCTTTACTGCACCCTGGAGCCTTGCGCCATGTGCGCCGGCGCGCTGGTGGCCGCGCGCATCGCGCGTTTAGTCTTCGGCACCCGCGATCTGCGCTTCGGCGCCGTGCGCAGCAAGTTCCAACTGGCCGATTCGGACTTACTCAATCACCGCGTGGAGATTGTAGAGGGCGTTCTGGCGCCCGAGTGTGTAGAATTGCTGCGCGAGTTCTTCGAAGGAAAACGGCGACCCTGCTAAAATAACCACGTGGCGGAATGGCGAAATAGGTAGACGCAGCGGCCTTAAAAGCCGCTCCTCGGCAACGAGGGTGTGGATTCGATTTCCACTTCCGCCACCACTCCGTACTACCCGGATACTACAACCTCCACAGTACTTTGGTGGCACATCTGGCACTGGTTACGCGAGGCTGAATGTCCGATAACAGGTATGTAAGGACGCCAACGCAAAATGAACTATCGGCATTTATCCCTGCAGTGCCAATGCGGCGAGATTCCCGACCGTATCGCGGAAATAGGCTTCACGGACGATCACAGCCTGGTGATCCATTGGTGGTGCTCCAAGTGTCAGAAGGTGGTCTATGTCGCCAAGCCGTTGACCGATTGCTGGCGCGAATGCCCCAGCCCGAGCTACTCGCTCGACAGCGTCCTGCCCGGCCTGGACGCCCATTCCTACGAGGACCAGGACGCGGAGTTCCTGCGCAGCATCGGCGTGCAGGTGTAGGAGGCGAGCCTTCAGCTGACAGCGATCAGCAGGTCAGCTGTTGGCTCTTGGCTGTTAGCTGGCGCTGGCGTTGGTCCCGTCACCGGGGGTGCCAGTCAGTTCTCCGCGCTCTCTGCCTCCTCAGCGTTCTCAAGACCGGAGGGAAGACGCGGCGCCATCCGGACCGCTGGCAGCTTCTTTCTTTAGTTTTCTCTGCGTCTCTGCGCCTCGGCGGTGAATTACTTCTTCGCTCGCAGCGTCTACAGCCCCCGGAAATACTCCACCGTCTTCGCGATGCCCTCCGGCAAAGGCACGCACGGCTCCCAACCGAGCAGCGTACGCGCTTTGGCGATGTCGGGCTGGCGCTGCCGCGGATCGTCTTCCGGCAGCGCCTGGAAAATCAACTCGGAGCGCGAACCGGTGAGGCGGCGGATCTCCTCGGCGAATTCGAGTATGGTCATCTCGCGCGGATTTCCGAGATTCACCGGGTAGCGTTCGTCGCTGTGCATCAGGCGATGCAGGCCGTCCACCAGATCGCTCACGTAGCAGAAGCTGCGCGTCTGCGACCCGTCGCCGAAAACCGTCATCGGCAAGCCGCGCAGGGCCTGATCGAGGAATGCCGGCACCACCCGTCCGTCGTCCAGCTTCATGCGCGGACCGTAAGTATTGAAGATGCGCGCGATGTTGGTGCGCAGCCCGTGGGCGCGGTGATAGGCCATGGTGAGCGCTTCGGCGAAACGCTTGCTTTCGTCGTAGCAGGAGCGCGGCCCCACCGGATTCACGTTGCCCCAGTAAGTCTCCACTTGCGGGTGGACCGTCGGGTCGCCATAACACTCGGAGGTGGAAGTCAGCAGATAGCGGGCTCCTTTTTCGAGCGCCAGATCGAGCGTGCGGCGCGTGCCGAGCGAGCCCACGTCCAAGGTTGCGATGGGATGCTCCAGGTAGTCCTTGGGACTGGCGGGCGAAGCC
>CAZARO010000569.1:0-4569 GCA_964487165.1 uncultured Solibacteraceae bacterium
GCCGCGGTCCTGGCCGAAAGCCGGCATTTTCACCACCGTGCCGCCCAGTAACTGCGCCATTTGCGTGGCTGTCTGGTCGGAGGCGAAATAGAAATTCGGCATGGTGTCGGTTCCGCCCGGGCTGGTTTCCTGTAACTGCGACGGATTAGTGACATAGGTTGGCTGGAACGAGCCGTTCATGATCGCGGTAACCATCGCCTCGATACCCGGAGCGGTCGTGGTAGTGGATGTCGTTGTAGATGTCGTGGACGTGGCGGCGGAGGCGGCAGCAGTGGAGGCCGTGGAAGCAGTTGTGGCGGCGGTGGCCGCGTCGGTGGCCGTGGATGTTGACGCGGAAGTGTCGGCCTGAGCCGTGGCAGCCGGCACCGTAGCGGCGTCCGCCTTACTGACTTCCTTGTCCGTCACGTTGGCCGTGGCGGTCGCGATTGCCGCGCTGAATCCTTCATGCGGCGAAACCGTGGCGGTAGTGGTGGAAGAAGGCTTGGCCGCTTCCTCCAATGCGCCCCAGTTGGAGGCCCCGCCGAAGATCTCGGCGAAATTGTACTGCGCGCCCGGCTGCTGGGTGGTGGTTTGTGAATTGGCGGCCTGGGTGCGGCGCTGCTCAGCGGCGTTTTGAAGCGCGACAGCCGCGGCATTGCTATGGGTTAGGCGATTGATCATGTAAGTACTCCTTTACTGGCACGTCAGGAACCTACGCGCGCCACTTCCGAAATTGTCTTAGTGTCCATGTCATTGCTGACACCGATGGCTTTCTGCAGCATCTCGAACTGGCGCATCACGCCCACCAGCCGCATGGCCGCATCCGCCACGGGTACGTTGGAACCTTCGATCTTTCCTTGATTGACCGTTACATTGGCGGCCGCTACGGGAGGATTCTTAGTGTCGGTATTCTGAAAACAGGTGCTCCCCATCTTTTGGAGAGCGTTATTGGATTTGAAGCTCACGATGTTGAGCTGGCTGATGGACTGGCCGGATTGCTGTACCGTGCCGTCGGGCAGAATATTAATCGGCTTATTGGGGGCTACCGGGATGGTTTGCCCCGCGGTGTCGAGCACCGGATACGAATCGCTGGTCGCCAGTTCCCCGGTAGCCAGCACTTTCAGGTTGCCGGCGCGCGTATACAAGGGCCCGCTGGGGCCTTTCACAGTCAGAAAGCCGTTGCCATCGAGAGCGACATCCAGCGGATTGCCGGTCACCTGCAGCGTTCCCTGCGAAAAATCGGTCCACTGCTTCTCTATGGTGGGAAGGGTGGAACTGGGGCCGCCATGTACCGGATCGTTGGAGTCGGAGGAAGCGTAGGTGCCGTAGAACTCCAGGTCGCGCTTGAATCCGGTAGTGCCGGTATTGGCCAGGTTATTGGCGAGCAGGTCGAGCGATTCCATGCGAGACCGCAAACCACTGGCTGCGGCGATGGTGAGATTATCCATAACAGAGCGGCCGGACACCGTATTTGCAACTGAGTGGCCTAAGTGGGGTAGCAAATTTCCTCTAGAGAATCAATTAGAAGCCCCGATATGTAAGGATAAGTCGGGTTGCGGCTCGTCAAAACTTTGACTTGCCGGCTTGACAGTCAAAAGCCCAACACCCCTTCCGCGCGGCTATCGGGTTGAAAATAATGGCGGCGCGCCGTGGCGGTCTATCTGCATTTATCGGGCGCGTGACCATTGCATCCGCCGCGTTCCCGGCTGCGCCTTCTATTCCTACTATGGCGGCGTCGCGCCCGTCCACGGAGGAAGACAGCGGCAGCGGCGAGCAGTTCGCCAGCCACCTCCGAGGGCTGACAACCGGGTCCGCGGACGCCGACGCGTGGCGTCCCGCGGGACCGGCGAACCTTCCGGCGGCAACTGCAAACGACACTCCCGTTTGGCACACGGAGGCCCTCCCGGCGACCGTTCCAGCAGCCGCCGAGGCAACTGCGGATGAGCTTCCTCTGCCGGCCGCTGCCGATTCCAAAGCAATCGCGCCGAAAGCTCCCGCCCGGCAGAACGCGCCAGCCGGCGTGACGTCTTCCAAGTCCGCTCCAGCGAAGCGCGCGGCCAGCGCTCGTGCGGAAGCGCCTTCCAGCCAATCCACTCCGATCGCGCCGGTTACCGTGGAGCCCGCGCCTTCGCCGGAGATTACCGCGACGCTATCGGCAGTCGCGGACGATTGCATTTCTGATGACGGCCCGGATGCACCGGTGGAAGCGGCTGCTCCGCACAGCGCACCAGCAAATGCCGCGGAGCCCGCGGCGCCGACCGTCACGGCGGCAGCCGGCGGGCCGCAAGCGGGACGGGAAATGGCCTTCGCCGCGCGCGTGCAGCCGGTGCAAGGCGCGGACCAGGCGGCGCTGCCTGCCGAGATGGCCTCAACCGCCGCCGTGGCTTCCGCCAATAAAAAAATAGTCGCCGCCGCAGATGACCAGGGCGCCGCGCCGGCGGACGCACAAGGGCTGCTGGCCCCATCCAGTAGCGCCGTAGAACGCAGCGCTGAACCCGATCGCGCGCCATCGCCGGCCGCACCGGCGGCGGCCACGGCGGCGCATCACGCCGAAGCTCCCGCCTCACCGGCCGACAGCCTGCCGAAGGCCTCCGCCCCGCTCAAGGACATCTCGCTACAGGTTTCGCAACCGGGCAAAGAGCGGGTGGATATACGGGTGGTGCAGCAAGGCAGCGAAGTTCACGTCTCAGTCCACAGCGGCGATGCCAGCCTGAATAGCGGACTGCGGCAAGGTCTTTCGGATTTGCAGAGCCGGCTGGAAGAGAACGGGTATCGCTCCGAAACGTGGCGGCCGGGTGTGGCCACCGCGCCGGTAGCGCAATCCAGTGCGCCACAGGCATCCACCAACCATTCGCGCGGCGGCGAGGGGCAGCCGCAGCAGGGCGGGTCGCAGCAGGAAAGCGGCCGGCGCCAGCAGAATCAATCCAACCAGCCCCGCTGGGTCGAAGAAATGGAATCCAGTCTCACCGGCAGAGAAAAATCGTCAGGAGGTTTTTATGGCTTCAGCAGTTAATTCCGTCGGCTCCAGTTCGAGCTCGAACAATTCGTCCAGCGCCAACCCACTGGGTTCCACCGCACCCAGCGAACAGATGTTTCTGCAACTTCTGGTCGCGCAACTGCAGAATCAGGATCCGCTGAACCCCACCGACAGCACGCAGTTCGTCTCGCAACTGGCGCAATTCAGCGAACTCGAGCAGGTCATGGCGATTCGCACCGATACCGATACGCTGGTCACCGATGCGGCGACACAAATAAGCTCAGCTGCCGCATCCGACACCAGCGGGCAGACTCCGTCAACCAACAAAACTCAATCGTAGGAGGCACAGGTAAATATTATGGGAACCGCATTCAGCACTGCCTTATCCGCACTTAACGCCGATGCGACGGCAATCGACATCGTCGGCAACAATCTCGCCAACCTCAACACCACTGGATTTAAAGCCAGCACGGCAGACTTCTCGGATGTGATGTCGGAACAGCTCGGCGCCGGCGGCGGGAACGGCCAGGTCGGCCTGGGAGTGGGACAGATTTTATCCGTCCAGCAGTTCACCCAGGGCACCATTACCACCACCGGCGGCGCCCTGGACGCGGCCATCCAGGGCAACGGCTTCTTCGTAGTCACGGGTTCCAACAACAGCCAGCTCTACACCCGCGATGGCAGTTTCCAGTTGAGTGCCAACGGCACGCTCGAGACCATGACCGGCCAAAACGTGCAAGGCTGGACCGCTGTTGATGGCGTGGTGACCCCCAACGGCCCAACCGGCAACATCACCGTGCCCGTGGGATCCACCATGGCTCCACAGGCCACCGCCAATATGAGCATGGATGTCAATCTCAACAGTGCCACGGCCGTCAACGGCACCTTCAACGCTCCCATTCAGGTGTACGATTCGCTCGGTCAGGCCCACACCCTGACCGTCTCGTACACCGAAACCGCGCCGGGCGCCTGGAATTATAGCGTGACCATCCCTAACGCGGACGTGGGGAACACCACCGCCGGCGTCACCAGCGTGGCTAGCGGCACCTTGAGCTTCGACCAAAATGGCAACCTGACGTCGCCGGCCGCCGGCAGTCCGGTGGCGATCGCGGTCACCGGCCTGGCCGATGGCGCCAACGACATGAACATCAACTGGAACCTGTTCAATGGCGCCGGAACGCAGGACATTACGCAATACGCGCAGGCCTCCGCCGTGTCCAACCCGACCCAGGACGGCTTCGCGGCCGGCCAGGTTTCGCAGGTCTCCATCCAGAACGGCGGCCTGGTCGTCGCCACCTATACTAACGGCCAGCAAATGACGCTGGGCCAACTGGCAGTGGCTTCGATCGCCAATCCCACCAGCCTGCTGCAGGTGGGCGATAACAATCTGCAAGCTTCCGCCGCCACCGCCCAGGCTGCCATCGGAGCGGCCGGAGCCGGCGGCAACGGAACCATCGAAGGCGGCGCGCTGGAGGCTTCCACCACCGACATGGCCTCCGAATTCACGAACCTGCTGAGCTACGAACGCAGCTACCAGGCGGCGTCGCGCGTGATCACCACCAGCGACACCCTGGCACAGGAGACGGTCAACCTGATCCACTCGTAAACCGCCA
>CAZARO010000570.1:0-4566 GCA_964487165.1 uncultured Solibacteraceae bacterium
GACCGCTTCGGCACTGCGGTACCCAACGTGGCGGTGCGATGGGCGGAAGTGCAGGGCGGCGGGGTAGTGCTGCAGTCCGATTCCTTGACCGACGCCAACGGGGTAGCGGGCGCGCTGGCGATGCTCGGTCCCACGGCCGGAGCACAGGAGTTCAAAGCCACGGTGGCGGGGTTCGTTCTGGACTTTGCGGGGAACGCACGCATCGCGCCGACGATTACCGCTGGCGGTATCGTGGATGGCGCCGCTTTCACGGGCGGCCGGGCCGTGGCTCCGGGTTCCATTATTTCGATTTTCGGCGCCAATCTCGCCGATGTTTCCGGCTCGGCGACGCAGTTTCCGCTTCCGCTGGGCATTAACGCCGTAGCGTTCAGTTTCGACGTCCCCGGCGCCGGCATCAGCCTTCCTGCCCGCTTCCACTATGTAAGTCCGACACAAATTAACGTACAGGTTCCCTGGGAGCTGGCTAACTACTCCTCAGCGACTGTGAAAGTGATTATCAATTATACTTACAGCTCGACATACACCTTGGATTTGGCAACTTATGCCCCGGGATTCTTTACTTATCCTTCGGGAAGCTCGAACGCGGCCGCGCTCGATTTGAGCTACGCGGTGATTACCGCCAACCACCCGGTATCGCGCGGCAGCACGGTGGCTTTGTTCCTCAATGGGCTGGGGCCGGTCAATAATCAGCCCGCGGACGGCTGGCCTGCTACCGACAGCTCGTCGACCACCGTGGCGACCCCCACTATTACGATCGGCGGACAACCTGCGACGGTGACATTTAGCGGCCTGGCTCCGCAATTTGCCGACTTATACCAGGTGAACGCCACTGTCCCCAGCGGCATCGGGACCGGCGCGCAGACGGTCACGTGTACCATCGGCGGGGTTTCCTGCCAGACGGTGTATTTGTATGTGAATTGATCCGCTCCCTAACTGGCGGGCTGAAGCCCACCCCACCAATCTTGGTGGCGCGGGCTTCAACCCGCGAAGCGGCCGACGTCACTTAGGACGAAGGCTTAGCCTGAAATTGCACTCTGGTGGCCACTCTTCTTACTAACTCGGCGACGAAGACTCCGGCGATGAAGACCAGTCCTCCGCCGAGGTACTTTAGTATGCCGATATCTTTGGTGTTGTCTTGCGATTGCATTTCCGTGGCAGTCGCCTTGTCGGACACCTGCGTCATTCTGTCCCGCAGTTTCTGAATCTCAGCGTCGTCGCGATCGAGGCGATCCTGCATGCGCACGATGGTGGTCGTCATGTCCTGCTGAACTTG
Organism: uncultured Solibacteraceae bacterium; assembly: GCA_964487165.1. GTDB lineage: Bacteria > Acidobacteriota > Terriglobia > Bryobacterales > Bryobacteraceae > PALSA-129. The sequence continues at coordinate 1,274 of CAZARO010000570.1, forward strand.
ATTCGGGGCCTGGCAGATGCCCGGCTTGGGCGAGATGAAAATCAGCAGGAGGCAGGCACAGGCAATTTTCATGGGAATCATACTATCACGGCTAGGCGTACCGGCCAATCCTTTTCTGGCGGTCGACTGGTTACATCTCGCGCAGGATCGCGATGGGCGCCTCGCGTTGCGCATACCACGCGGGGCGCAGGCAGGCGCAGACCGCGCACACGAAGAGAATGGCGATGACGATCGCCGCGTTGAGCGGATCGGCGGGTGTCACCTCATAGAGTTGACTCGCGATCGCGCGGCCGACGGCGATGAATCCCAGCGCACCGATAGCGGCGCCGGCGACGGTCAGCAGGATTCCGCGGCGCAGCACGAGCGCGGCGATGGTCGCGCCGGTTGCACCCAGGGCAATGCGAATGGCCATCTCTTTGCGGCGTTGTCCCATTTCGAGCGCCATGGTTCCATAGAGGCCGAGCACGGTCAGCGATAGTCCGATGGCGGCAAACAGACCCGTAAGGATGGCGGGAAGACGGCGGTCGCCGAGGCTGGCGCTCACCGAGTCGGCGAGCGGGCGGAGGCGAATGCGTTCGAGGTTGGGGTCGATGGAGCGGACCGCGCCGGCGACCGCGCCGGCGAGTCCCGAGTCCGTGCGCGTGGTGCGGATGACGTAATTGCCGCCGTCGAGGCCCGTCTGGCTGATGGGCAGATAAATTTGCGGACGGATGGGCTCGTCGAGGCCCCCCTGGTAGGTGTCGCCCACTACGCCGACGATTTGCCAAAGCTGATTCTTAGGCGCGAGGTCGGTCCAGAAGCGAAGCTGCAGTCGCTTGCCGATGAGGCCGCCGCCGTGCGCGTACATTTTTTCGAACGCGCGATTGACCTCGAGCGCCGGCGGACGATCCAGCCGGTCGGTGTCCCATGCGAGACTTCGGCCTGCGAGCAGCGGAATGCGCAGGGCAGAGAAATACGCGGGGTCGATGGCATTGAATGCCACGGCGGGCCATTCGGTGGAAGGCAAGCCGGAGCCTTCGAACTGAAACGCGGTGGTATCGGTGCGGCCTCTGAGCGGCAGGCGCGCGACCGCACCGGCCGATTCGACTCCCGGAATTTCGGTCAGCCGCGCGCGCAGTCGGGCGAAAAAGTCGACCGTCTGGCGGTCGGTGTAGTGGCCCTCGGGAAGGCCGATGCCGAAGTAAAAGACGTGCGAGCTTTCGAACCCGGGGTAGCGGTTGACCAGCTTGAGGAAGACGCGCAGAAACGCGCCCGCGCTGAGCAGGAGCACCAGGCTGAGCGCGATCTGGCCGACCACCAGGCCCTGCCGCAGGCGGAAGGTATGGCGATTGCGCCGCGTGGAAAGTGCCGGTGCGAGCCCGCAGAGGAGCGTGACCAGCAGGCAAACGGCGGCCGCGAAAGCCAGCGCCTCCATGTCGACAGCGAGGCCCCCGATGGGCTGATTAAGGTTGATGGGCTGTTTGAGGACCACGGGCAGCCCGCGCAGGACGGCGCCGGCCAGGAGCAGGCCGAAAGCGGCGCCGGCCACGCACAGCAGGACTGCTTCGGCGAGCAACTGCCGCAGAATGTCGCCGAGGCCGGCGCCCAGCGCGGTGCGGATCTTCATTTCGCGCGCGCGTCCGAGCGAACGGGCGAGGATCAGGTTCACTACGTTAGTGCAGACGATGGCGAGCAGCAGCAACGCCGCGCCCGTGAGCAGCATCAGCGGACGGCGCAGGCTTCCTTTCCAGGCTTCGTCGAGGCTTTCCATGTCGGCGCCGCCGCGCGGGTTGTCCGCTGGCCATGCGGCGGCGAGGCGCGCGCCGATGGTGCGCAGTTCGGCTTGCGCGGCGGCAAACGTCACGCCGGGTTTGAGCCGTGCGACAGCCTGCAGGGGTTTGGCGGCGCGGGCGCTGTAATCGCCATGGCTGATGGGGATGTAGGCGTCGACGCGCGTGCCGGGGGCTGGGAAGACTAAGTCCGGCGGAAGAATGCCGATGACCTCGTAGGGCTGCTCGTTGAGCTGGACGGTGCGGCCCACGATCTCGCGCTCGCGGTGAAACTGGCGCGCCCACAATTCGCCGGTCAGAACGATGCGCGGCGCGCCATCGAACTCCTCGCGCTCCGTGAACATGCGGCCGAGGTGCGGACCGCTGCCGAGCACATGAAACAGATCGGAGGTGACCATCCCCACCATCACCACGGAAACGGGAGTGCCCGCTTCATGCAGGCCGAAGGTGCGGGTCATGAATCCGGCCACGCCGTCGAAGGAGGTGCTCTGCGCGCGCCAATCGAAGAGATTCGGCAAGGATACGGGACGGAATCCCTTGCCGGCCTGCGTTTCGTGAAGCGCGAGGAGGCGATCGGGTTCGGGATACGGCAGGCGGCGCAGCAGCAGGCGATCGATGGCGCTGAAGACGGCGGTGCTCGCCCCGATGCCCAGCGCGAGCGTCAAGATGACCGTCAAGCTGAACGCGGGCGAGCGGCGGAGCGTGCGCATGGCGTAGTTAGGCTGCATATTTCATAGTCTGGCCGGCATAGGGTGACTGATGTGGGGCAGGAAGGCATCCTGCGGCCGATTGGCAATCGGCCTTCCGCTGTATCGATAGTGCGGACCGGGCGGGTAGCCAGGGGTACCCTCTGGATCCCGCGGGTTGCCAACCTGCCCCACTTTGCTTCGCAAAGTGCCTCGGCTTTGGCCTTTTCGTGAGGCAGCCAATCCTGGCTGCAGGCCGGCTTTCAGCCGGCCTTTCTGTCACGAGTCGGACTTTTTCGTGCTTTGCTGCACGATGCCTGCGAGACACGAAGCCGGAGAAAAATACTTGCGAACTCGTGAGTGGTCTGTTTAGATTCAGCGGCGGCCTGAAAGGCCGCCTGCAGGCACGATTGCCTGCCCCACCGGTCTGGCCGACTGCATGTATGAATGGCCAAAGGCCAGCCACTTTGCTTCGCAAAGTGCGTTCGCGTTTAATTCCCACTGGTAGCCGGGGGCTCCACGGCGAGCGACACCTTGTTCCAATCGGGCGGCTCCACTCCCAGCAGATTGTGGACGAAATAGTCCTGCAGATAATGCTGGCTTCCGAGGACGCCCACGCCGTGATTCTGCCCGGGAATGTACAGCATGTCGAAATGCTTGCCGGCCTTCACCAGCGCGTTCACCACCTGCAAGGACGAAGCCGGGTCGACATTGCTATCCATTTCGCCGATGACGATCAGCGCCTTGCCCTGCAGCCGGTACGCGTTGTCGACGTTCGACGAGGCGGCGTACTCCGGCCCGATGGGCCAGCCCATCCACTGCTCGTTCCACCAGATCT
>CAZARO010000571.1:0-4560 GCA_964487165.1 uncultured Solibacteraceae bacterium
CGCCGGAAATGATCGCGGTGCCGTGCTGGTCGTCATGAAAGACCGGAATCTTCATGCTCTTGCGCAGTTCTTCCTCAATGTAGAAGCACTCCGGCGCTTTGATGTCTTCCAGATTGATGCCGCCGAAGGTGGGCTCGAGCATGCGGCAGGCGGCGATGATCTGGTCGGGATCGGCAGTGGCCAGTTCGATATCGAAGACGTCGATATCGGCGAAGCGTTTAAAGAGGACGCCTTTGCCTTCCATCACCGGCTTTCCGGCCAATGCGCCGATATTGCCCAGCCCGAGGACCGCGGAACCGTTAGTCACCACGCCGACCAGGTTCCCCTTGGCGGTGTATTTGTAGGCCAGGCTGGGGTCGCGCTCGATCTCCAGGCACGGAACGGCTACCCCAGGGGTGTATGCAAGACTGAGATCTCGCTGCGTGCGGCAGGGCTTGGTCGGGGTAACCGAGACCTTGCCCGCCGGAGATGCCGAATGGTACTCCAGGGCATCTTCGGGGCGGATTTTCATAGACTTTCCTTTCACCGCTAATTATACCCGTATATCTGTAATTATCCACATCCTGTGGACTATTTTGTCGGTGCTGTCGGGCGGAAGGGCGTAAGTGTTTTACCTGACTTTTGTTTATCCACGCACCGTGGTATTACACAACTATAGGACATTAAAGTCTGAAAATGGTGGGGTGGGTCCAAACTTGGATACACTCGTCGAAGCTGCTTACCTTCGCTGCCGCCGCAACGAGAGAGGTCCGAGTTATGCCACAGTCGCAAGCGCCAACGTCGAAAAGGTTTTATCGCACGCTATATTTTCGCGTGGTGGTGGGTATTTTGCTGGGAGTGCTGCTGGGAGTGGTAGCGCCTTCCACGGCGGCCAAGATGGAACCCCTGGGCCTGGGGTTCATCAAGTTGATCCGCATGATGATCGGGCCGATCATCTTCTTTACGGTGGTAGTGGGCATCGCCAGTATCGGCGATATGCGTAAGCTGGGACGCGTGGGCGTGAAGGCCCTGCTGTATTTCGAGGTTGTGACCTCGATCGCGCTGCTGATCGGGCTGACGGTAGTAAATATCATCCAGCCGGGCGCGGGCATGAATGTGGACGCCAGTAAGCTGGATGCCCGGGCCATCCAAAGCTACGCCGCCCAGGGACACAGCCTGGACACCGTGACGTTCATCCAGAACATCATTCCCACCACATTCGTAGGCGCGTTCGCCGGCGGCGATATCCTGCAGGTCCTGCTGTTGGCGATTCTGGTGGGCCTGGCGATGGCGGCTCTCGGCCAGGGCAAGACGCTGGTGGCGGGGTGCGACAAGGTCGCGCACCTGATGTTCGGCGTGATCGGCCTCATCATGCAGGCGGCGCCGCTGGGGGCATTTGGCGCCATGGCGTACACCGTGGGCCATTATGGGCTGCGGACGCTGGTCCCGCTGGCCAAATTGATGGCCTGCGTGTATATCACCAGCATTGCGTTCGTCTTCATCGTGCTCGGTGCCATCGCCTACTTCCACGGATTCAGCGTCTGGAAATTCATCAAATATATTAAGGAAGAACTTCTCATCGTTTTGGGCACTTCGTCTTCGGAATCGGTGCTGCCGCGCATGATGGTGAAGATGGAAGCGCTGGGATGTGCCAAGTCCGTGGTCGGGCTGGTGATTCCTTCGGGTTATTCGTTCAATCTCGACGGCACGTCGATCTATCTGACGATTGCCGCCATTTTCGTCGCGCAAGCCACCAACACGCACCTGACCATGGGGCAGGAAGCTTTCCTGCTACTGATTCTGATGCTGAGCTCGAAGGGCGCGGCGGCGGTGACGGGTGGGGGCTTCATCACCCTGGCCGCGACCTTGGAAGCTGTTCCGAGCGTCCCGTTGGCGGGCCTCACGCTGCTTTTGGGTGTAGATCGTTTCATGTCGGAAATGCGCGCCCTGACGAACCTGGTGGGCAACGGCGTGGCCACCATCGTAGTCGCCAAATGGGAGCGCGAGCTCGATGAAGCCAAGATGACTCGCGTGCTGGATGGCTTCGGTCCGGACGACGATGCCCTGTTGGCGGCCGCGGCGGCGATCGAACCGGTGCCTTTCGTGGACCACGAACCGGCATCGGCACAATCCAGCGCCAACGCCTAGTTGTTTTACCTGATTGATGCCAGTGTTTAACCTGTGGCATTCTACACCTATAAACAGGTATTAAGGTCCGAAAATATGCATTGGACGCAAATCTACACACCAGTGGCGGGCAGTCTCGCCCTTTCCGCACTGGTCGCCGCCCTACCCGTAGTGGTCTTGTTGGGACTTCTGGCCTTCGGCCATGCGAAGGCTCATTGGGCGGCTCTGTCCGGGTTGGCCACCTCATTGGCCGTCGCCATGGTGGTTTTTGGCATGCCGGCGCCTCTAGCCGGCGCCGCGGCCCTGATGGGTGCGGCTTATGGGCTCTTCCCGATCGGCTGGATCGTGCTGGGAGCCATCTTCGTGTACGACGTGACCGTGAAATCCGGCGACTTCGAAGTCGTAAAAGATACCATCTCCGGATTGGGCAGCGACCGCCGCATTCAGGTGCTGCTGATCGCCTTCTGCTTCGGCGCTTTCATCGAGGGCGCGGCAGGATTTGGGACTCCGGTGGCGATCTCCGCCGCCATGCTGATCGGCTTGGGATTCCGGCCCCTGCAGGCGGCCGGCCTGGCGCTGATTGCCAACACCGCGCCGGTGGCCTTCGGCGCCCTGGGCATTCCGATCCTCACTCTGGCTACTACCACCGGGCTGCCGGTAGACCTGCTGGCCGCCATGACGGGCCGCATCCTGCTGTTGTTCTGCGTGGCGGTTCCTTTCTGGGTGGTCTGGACCATGTGCGGCCGCAAGCAGATGATGGAAGTCTGGCCGGCCTGTCTCACTGCGGGCCTCACTTTCGGCGGCACGCAGTTCCTGATCAGCAATTATATGGGAGCCCCGCTGGCGGCCATTGGCGCCTCAGTGGTTTCCATGGTCTCGCTGGTGGCGCTGCTCAAATTCTGGCAACCGGCCACCACCTGGTCGTTCGAACACGAAGACCGCGCTCTGCGGGCTAGCGAACACGCCAACCGCCGCACCTACACCACCGGCCGGAAGTTCAAAGCGTGGATGCCCTGGATTCTGCTCTCGGTGTTCGTATTCACCTGGGGCCTGACGCCGGTGAAGACCTTCCTCAACGGGGGAACGGCCAAACAACCCAACTTCCTGAGCGGCATTTCCTCCATCGCCGTCAATGTTCCGGTGCTGCACAAGGCGGTTACCCGGACGCCGCCCGTGGTGGCGAAGGCAGCGGTCGAGCCAGCGGTCTTCACCTTTAACTGGGCCTCGGCTACCGGAACCAGCCTGTTGCTGGCCGGCGGTATCGGCGGCATGTTGCTGGGCTTTACGCCGGCCAACCTGATCCTCATATTTTGGGGAACGCTGAAGCGAATTCGCAAGTCGTTGCTTACCATAGGGGCCATGCTGGCGCTGGGCTATTCCACCCGTTATGCGGGCCTGGACGCCACCATGGGGCTGGCCTTTGCGAGCACCGGCGTTCTCTTTCCCTTCTTTTCCCCGCTGCTTGGCTGGCTGGGCGTGGCCCTGACGGGCAGCGATACTTCGTCGAACGTCCTGTTCGGCGGATTGCAACAGATTACCGCCCGGCAAGTGGGCGTGTCCCCGATTCTGGCGGCAGCTGCCAACAGCGCCGGTGGAGTAATGGGCAAGATGATCGATGCGCAAAGCATCGTGGTGGCGGGTGTCGCCACCGGCCAACAAGGTAATGAAGGCAGCATTCTGCGCTACGTGTTCCTGCACAGCATCGCGCTGGCGGCACTGGTAGGGGTGGTGGTCTTCCTGATGGCTTATGTATTTCCGTGGATGATTCCAGTGGTGACGAAGTGAGCACAGTTCGCACCGCAAACAACCGAGAAACACCAAAAGGAGTTAAGAACGTGTCGAATACCTCTTTTCAACGGACGCTGTTTAGCGTCATGGTTTGCGCAGTGATGCTCGCGCTCGTCCCCGCGCCCGCGTCGGCACAGCTACAGATCCAAACCGAAGATATTACCCTCAAGTTCGGTTTTCAAGGGCAGTTCTGGGCGGATTTCACCCAGGATGCCACCGCGCCCTCGGCCGGTAACCAGGGTTACGCACAGAATTATTACCTGCTCCGCGATCGCCTGATGTTCGGCGGCAGCATCGGCTCCAACATCACCTTCTTCTTCCAGACTGACGACCCCAAGCTCGGCCTTTCGCCCAACGGCTCCGCGGCCACCAAGACTCTGACCACCGGCAACGCCACCTCGCCCGGCTTCCTTATTCAGGACGCGTGGGCGGCGTACAAGGTGAACACCCACCTGGAACTTTCGGGCGGCGAAATGCTGGTGCCGGTAAACCGCCAGGCCCTGCAATCCACCCTGAGCTACTACACCGTCAATATCAGCTCCGTGTCCACTGTGAACAATACCGCCCTGGTGGAATCGGCCCTGCGCGACGTCGGATTCCAGGCCCGCGGCTACTTCTTTAACGACCGGTTCCAATATCGCGGCGGCATCTTCGACGGCGTCCGCA
>CAZARO010000572.1:0-4551 GCA_964487165.1 uncultured Solibacteraceae bacterium
GATGTCCTCCACCAGCAGGACATCCACCCAGTCCCTGGCGTGCCCGTTCAGCTTGTCGCCGGCTGCGGCGCCGCCGGGCGAGTCGGGGGAAAAAAGTTCGGCCACCGGAACGCGCAGGGCGCCGGCCATGCGGGGCAAGGGCGCGAGCATCAGAATGAGCAGAGTGACAGGCATCAGGAAGTGCCGGATGCTCATATTCAGCAGGGACAACAGGCAGATCGCCAGGTACACGAAGAACCCGGTCATCAGCACGCGCCAGTGGGGGCGAAACCCGCTCGCAATGGCCTGAACGCCTCTCTTGCGGAGAAGCACGCCGGCGACTGCGGCCATCGTCAGCAGCGCCAGAAAACCGAGCGTCGATTTCAGCGCGAACACCACCGGAAAGTAGTAAGGCACGCCGTGGGAATAAGCGTGCCCCAGGATGAAGGTCGGCCGGACTCCGGTCGCCATCATCATGAGAAATCCGCGGACATAGAGCCAGATCGGCATCAGGGGACGGCGAATAAGCCAGGCCCACGGTCCGCTACCGATAAGGCTCAGGGGATTATCGGGCTGGTTCCACGAGAACACGAAGTAGACCACGTAGACCAGCAGCGCGGCCCACAGAGAACCGCGCAGAACGCACCGCCAGCGCAAGCCGCGCCATTTCCTGCGAGAGAGTTTGTCGGCCGGTTCCGCGGCGCTGGGCCAGAAGCGCGTTTGCAGGAACAGCGCCAACACGACGGCGATCAGGAGCGGTCCCGTGAATTTCGAGAGCAGCGCTCCCCCGAACGCGATACCGAAGAGCAGCGCGTTGCGGCGCGACGGCGCGCTCCAGATCTCGCCCAGCCGCCAGAGCGCAATGAAGGAGAATAGCGTCACCGGCACATCCGTCAGCACCAGCGGGCCGAACACCAGAAATGCCGGGGTGGTCACAAAGGCAGCCAGACACAGCAGACCGCCCCACGGACCGCCGAGGCGGGTCCCGTAGCGGTACACGAACCAACCCAATACCAGGGTCAGAAGCAGCATGGGGAAGCGCGCCCACGCCAGCGTGGATTTCCAATCGTTCCACCGGCCGACTACGGCGTCACCGAAGACATATTGGCCCCCATAAGCGCTGAAGAAATCCGTCGACATTCGCCACGCCGGGCTGGAGTAATCGGCACGGGTTCCGCGCAGGGCTAATGCCAGGCCGGCCAATGCCTTCCCCAGCGGCGGATGTTCGCCATTGAAGCGAAGGTCCAGGCGCTGCCAGTAGCTCAAACCAGCGCCCATGTGGGCAACTTCGTCTACCGTAGCCGATTCGTGCAGAGCGGCTCCGCCGGCGAGAAGGAACATCGCCCCTAGCAAGGCGGCGGCGGCCAGATGCGGCTTCGACATATCAGAACGGGATCGCCTTCTGATACAGAATACGCATTCGTGCGTGCCGTTGGCCCAACTTTTTTTCGGTGCCGATACTCCCCACCCGGCGGGCGGTAACACCCCCGGCGCTACCGCCATCCAACCTTGGTCCGTTACTTGGCGTTGGCGGCTTCGGCCGCCCGGCTAAGCTCGATGTTGACCGCTTCGAGTAACTCCTTGGCTTTCTGGGCGTGGCCGGACATATCCCAATCGTTGGCCTTCTGTGCCATGACGATCCTGTCCCAGGCCTGTTTCGAGAAGTCTTGTGCCGCCGCCAGATTGGGATGACGGTTGGGATTGATATTGAGTTTGGGAGGCTGGGCGACAGCCACACCAACTAGAAGAACCACAATGCCGATGGCTGCCCACAGGCTCCATCTGCTATTTTTCAGGTTTCGGACGAACGTTCGCATTTTCCAGATTCCTCCCGTTGACGCCGGCGCGCTGCGCGAGTCCGGGCGTCTCACATCAATACGCGGGAAATGCGGTCGGAGTCCATCATGTTTTCGAAAAATACCTAGGGCGCCGGTGGCGAGGGTCGTTGACGGGCGGAGCGGGTCCAACCTTCGGAACGAAGCGAAATTGGCCACGGATGAATTCCTCTGCGGTGGGTTTTATCAGTGTTCATCTGTGTCCATCCGTGGCCAAATTTCTTAGCTCGTATCGAACCCCGGTAGCGCCCGCCTAGCGCACGTCCATGTGAGCGAATTGACTGCCCGGACGCCACTTGGGCTTCTCCTCGTCGTTGCTCACCGCCTCCACTAATTTGCCGAAAAATTCGTTGAACCGGGCCGCGGCGGGCGGGTCCCACGGCTGCTCGATATCATCCGCGGGACTGTGATACCGCTCCGCATACCAGCGCCGGTAGATGGCCTCTTCGGGCGATCCCGGCTGGTATCCGAAGACGAAACCGACAGCCGGCACGGCGATCTGCATGAAGCTGAAATTGTCGGCCCGCTGCATCAGGCGCCGCTCCGGCTCGGGATCGGGCTGGATGCGGATGTTCATGGTCTCGCCCACGCGCCGCGCGGTCTGGCCCAGGCTCGATTCGCCCAGCCCGATGCAGGTTAGCACCTTCAGCGGGAACAGCGGCCGCAACTGGTCCAGATTGATGTCGGTCACTAGCTTCTCTTTGGCGACGGTGGGATGCAGCGCGAAATATTTCGAGCCCAGCAGCCCTTTCTCTTCCCCGGTGAGCACCAGAAACAGCAGCGAGCGCCGCAGCTTCGTGCCCGATTCATGCAGCTTCTGGGCGAAATCGATGAGCGTGGCGACGTAGGCAACATCGTCAAAGGCGCCGTTGTAGATCTTGTCGCCGTTGCGAGGCTCGCCGATGCCGTAACCATCCAGGTGCGCGGAAAGCACGACGTACTCGTCCGCCAGTTGGGGGTCGGAGCCCGGCAGAACGGCGGCGATGTTGTCGCTGGTGAGGTCCGCGGTGGAGAACTTCATGGTGGCGTGCAGCTTCGAAGGCAGGACGAATTGCGGCAGCGGTTTGCCCTCGGCGGCCAGCTTCTGTAGCCCTTCGAAAGTGTGGCCGGAGCCGCGGAAAAGCTCCTCGGCGTCGGCCGGATTGAAGCGGAAAATTGGCGCCGTGGATGTCCGGCGCGGCGGCGTCTCGGCCAGTGTCATGGCGACCGAGTAGGGCACCGGCCAGTGCGGCGGCTCGGCGCCAGTGGTGGTGTCGATGGCGATGGTGCCGGCGCTCCCGGCGATCGGGTTGGTGGTTCGACGGCCCGGCAATTGTACAACGAGCTGGCCTGTCGGAACGATAGCTGCGGCGCCGGCAGCCGGCCCGTCGCCAAGGAATACCAGGCCGGCATCGAGCGTTTCCGGCAGGCCCGCACGCGCCGGCACGCTGATCTGCCGCAGCCATTGCAGCTTGGTCACGCCATCGGGACGCACCAGCTCCACCGGCGATTCGGCCGTCTGCAAGCGCACCTCGTGCAGGGCCACGGGCTGCGCGTAGCCTTTTTCGCCCGCGGGTTTAAGACCGGCCTTCTCGAATTCGGCGACGACGTACCGTTCGGCTTTGCGATACCCCTCACTGCCGGTGTCGCGCCCCTCCATGCCATCGTTGGCCAGGGCGACGATGTGCGCCCACCAGCGTTTGGTGACCTCGTTCGGCTCGGTGGCGTAGAGCGCGAGCGCGCACAAGAGGGCGATGCCGGACCGCTTCATATTCCGATTAGCGTACCAGATTCCCGCGGGACGGATTCGCGCATCAGCGCCAGGGCGCGCAGAATGGTGCCGGTGCTCTCGAAGGCATACGACAGGCGCATCTGCCGGCGGCCGATATCGGCCAGGTCGCCGCGCGGGTGGACGCAATATTCGCCGGGTATATAAATGATGCGCGGGCGGTCGCCGGGCGCCTCGGCTAACGCGCGGAAGAATGGCGAGGCGGGATGCGTTTCCACGTCCTTCATCGTCAGGTAGAAGTAGAAGCCCGCGGAGCCGCCGCGGCAATCGGCCAGAAACGGCCCAAGCTGTTGTTCGATTCCGGCGCGCACGGCCAGCGCTTTGGCGCGATAGCCCGCGTTCACGGCGCGCAATTGATCTTCGATGCCGTGGTCCAGAAGATACGCCGCCATCTCCTGCACGAACGGAGGCGCGCTGAATCCCGTGTCGCTGGTCTTCTGAATCATGGCCTGCAGGAACGGCCCGCCCGGACCGAGCAGATAGCCGATTCGCAGCGCGGGCGCGATCACCTTGGAGAGCGTTCCGATTTCGTAGGCGATATCGAGATCGTCATACGGCAACACGGAGGTGAGCGGCGCCACCCGCGGGTCATGCAGGAGCCATTCGTATGCCAAGTCGAAAAAGATGGGGATCTGGCGGGCTTGTTTGCGGGAGAGCCGGGCCGCCACGTCATAGAGCGCGCGCCGGCGGGCGTTCGACAGGATGGTACACGACGGATTGTTGACCGTGACCACATAGAAAAACGAAATCTCATCCGCGCGATCGCCGAGCGCGTGGAGTTTGCGGTCCAGCGCTTCCAGGCTGATGCCCTCGCTGTCTTCGGGGACGGCCAGGACTTCGAAGCCCTGGCGCTCCAGGGCGTCGGCGTAGATGTAGTACATCGGGTCGGACGTGATGACGATGCCCTGTTTGAGGACCTCGGCGAGGCCGTCGAGCAGGCTGGTGGCGCCGCACGGTCCGATGATGAGA
>CAZARO010000573.1:0-4547 GCA_964487165.1 uncultured Solibacteraceae bacterium
ATCGCGCGCGAAGCTGCTGACGCTGGACGCCGGCCACTTCCATCCCACCGAAAAGATCTCCGAGAAGATCTCCTCGGTGCTGATGTTCTGCCCCGGGCTGCTGCTGCACGTCAGCCGGCCGGTGCGCTGGGACAGCGACCACGTGGTCATCCTCGACGACGAACTGGAGGCCATCGCCAGCGAGATCGTGCGCAGCGGAAAAACCGACCGCATCCACATCGGGCTCGACTATTTCGACGCCTCCATCAATCGCGTGGCGGCGTGGGTAATCGGAACGCGCAACATGATCAAGGCGCTCCTCATCGCGCTGTTGGAACCCACCGGCAGGCTGCGGGAGCTGGAGCTCGCAATGGATTTCACCCAGAGACTGGCGCTGATCGAAGAGTTGAAAAGTCTGCCGTGGCCAGCCGTCTGGGACTACTATTGCATCCAAAAGAATGTGCCGGCGGGCATCGATTGGCTAATCGAGACGCGGCGATATGAAAAAGAAGTGCTGTCGCAGCGCGGCAGCGCTGTTTTCGCTTGAATCCGCTGCCCGCGGGAGTATCCTTTACTTAGGGGCGCTTATGAAGAAGTCAGCGCGAGTTACTCTCACGGTCCTGGCCGGGGTTGCCTCCGCCGCGAATGCAAAACAGATACCCAACCCTTGCGCGCCGAACAGTTTCAATCCCGCGGCCTGCCAGACTGCGGTAAAGTCTCTGTGCCCTCCGGTCTTGACTTGTGTCTTTCTCTGCGTCTCGGCGGTGAATATTCCTGTTGCTGTTCGCGCCCTTGTGCCAAGCCGAGCTTAATTAACTGCAGACAGTTCGTGCCCCACTTACTTGACTGAACTCGCGAACCGAAACCAATGAGACGCTGACATCTCGGGGAAGACGCGCCTCCGTGACCTCCGCCACCTCTGTGTTCTCCGGTTTTGACTTATGTCTTTCTCTGTGTCTCTGTGTCTCTGTGGTAAATATGCCTTACGATCCCAGGAACCCCAGCTTCTGCGATCCGAAGTTCGGGTAATTCGGAAACACGGTAGACAGCGACGAGTCCGGAATCCCGAACCACGAGGCCAGCGTCGCGCCGTATTGATCGATCGCCGTCGTGGGAATCCAACGCCCGCGCGTATCCGTGTCGTTCGGACCACCCAGCTCGAAAGTCGGAAAAGCTCCGTAAATCTGCCCGCCCTGCACCGCCCCGCCGATCACCATGTGGTGGCTGCCCCACGCGTGATCGCTGCCGTCAGTCGTGGTGGGCTGGAAGGTGCGGCTGAAATCCGACTCCGTGAACGTAGTCACATTCTGCGCGGCCCCCAGCTCTTCGGTCGCCGAGTAAAACGCCGAGATCGCCTGGCTCACCTGCGGATAGAGCGCGTTGTGCGTCTCCAGTTCCCCCCCGTGCGTGTCGAACCCGCCCACCGAACAGAAGAATATCTGCCGGCTCATCCCCAGATAGCTGGCCACCTGGATGATCTGCGCCACCTGCTTCAACTGCTGCCCCAGCGTGGTGGCAGGGAACGTGGTGGTGAGCGCCGTGCCTTTGGCCAGCGCCTGGGAGAGGTTGGTGGCGTCGTTCAGGCTGTTGGCCAGAGTATTGTTCGCCGCCTGCGCCAGCGCCACGCCGGAATCGGTGGTCAGCATGCTCGTGAGCCCGTTATAGCGCGCCTGTGAAGCCGCGCTGGAATTGAAACCCAAAAGATTCAAGGTGCCGCCCGGCGATACGGCGACCGGCTGCGTGGTAGCGCCCGTGCCCAGAAGAGCGTTGCCGGCTACCGAAAAGAACACCGGGAAGTTCGAGTTATTCATCTTCTGCGCTTCCACGTAATCGGCCACGCGGCCCGCCCATCCGGTTTGCCCGTTGCCCTGCGCGATCGACGTCTGCCACTGCAATTGCTGATCGGAGTGTGAGAACAAGTTCATCGGCACGGGCGTCTGTGCCGCCTGATACTGCGCGCGCGTCAGGGGCTGCACTAAGCTCCCGACGTTGGCCACCACCGCCAGTTCCTTCGACGAAAACAGGCTCGCGAGCTCTGGCAGTTTCCCGTGAAAGGCGTAGGGCGCGTTAGCCGTGCTGTAGACCGTCGGCGTTAATTCCGCCGTGGTCAGAGCCAGGCTGCCGCGAATGGAGCTGTACGCCTTGTAATTGGTATCGTCCATGGGGATGATGGTGTTGTTCGAATCGTTGCCGCCGAACAAAAACACGCACACCAGCGCCCGATAGCCGGAAGCGCTCTGCGCCAATGCGGGCAGCAATCCGAACGGCCGCAGCGCCATCGATCCTACTGACGCCGTAGCAACTTGAATAAAGCCTCGTCGTGTAAACATAGTAAGTCCCCTTAGATTCTTAAGCTGGCCGTCGCCCGCTTTCCTTCTGACGTCCTAGCTGGCGGGCTAAAGCCCACCCCACCGGTGGCGCGGGCTTCAGCCCGCGATGACTTAGTGAATCACTTGATATTCGTTCGACGTCAGAATCACGTAGAGCGCGGCCTGCGCCTTTGCCAGCGCCGTCGACTGCGCACTGGCTGCCGCTGTGGCCGCTTGCGTCAACGCGGACGACATCCCGCTGTGCCCGAAAGCATAGCCGATATAGTTCACCAGCTGGCTCACATTGCCTGCCAGGTTGACGAATGGCGATAAGTCCATCGTCGTGGTCTTGTCGAGTGAGCCGTAAATAGCCGTGCTGACGATATTCGCCCGGTCGGACGCGGTCTGAGTCGAGTAAATCTGAAACTCCGGGCCGAACAATCCGCCCTCGACCTCATTCTGCGGCGAAAAATAACTGAAAACGCTGGGCGCGACGAACAGATTCTGCCCCAGTTCCTCGGTGTAACCGTTGATCGAGTTGCTCGCGCCGATGGTGGCGTTCAGTCCGCGCAACATGTTCGAGAGGAATAGTACGGGTTCGCGCAGATGGCCGAAACTGGCGATGACGGGCGCGCTCGCATCGTCGCCTGCCCGTGCTTCCGGATCGGTAAGGATAGCGGTGACGATGGACTTCATGTCGCCTTTTGTACTGCTGAATACTTGCGCCATGCGTTGAATGTAAGCCGGACTGGGATTGCTGGTGACAAGGTGCTGGATCAATTGCCGGCTGACGAAGGGCGCCATGGTCGGTTGCGCCATCAGGTCGTCGAATAAAGTGTCAAGATCCTCTTCCGCGGTCTGTCCCGCCGGAATGGTGAGGTTGTTGAAAATGGCCTTCGCAGTGGTGTCGTGTTCCGCTTCCACCGCGATCATCGGGCCGAAATAATAGGCTGGATTATTGTTTTTTGCGGCCGCGCCCGGCGCCGTGGGGTAGGTCCAGCCGGTGAGGACCTTGGCCAGGTTAGTTACCTCCGCCTGATTGTAGGTTGGGACGGGGTTCTTACTCGCATCCAGCACCGGGCTGCCATCGGAATTGAGTTGGTTCAGCCCCAAAGTGAAGAGCTGCATGAGTTCGCGGGCGTAATTCTCGTTGGCGGCCGTTCCCTTATTCGGATTCGCCTTATTGTTGTTCGCCATGTTCAAGTAAGTACCCATCGCGGGACTCAGGGTGACCGCCCTTATGATGTCGCGATAACTATGGAAAGCATGATCGCGGAAAATCCGCCAGTACGGTGGAAAGGCGTATGCTTCCGGAACCGTGGTTTGCGATACCACCCAGATCTGCGAAAGGACGAATGCCACCCGCTGCCGCAATTGGTCCGGCCCGTTCACCGTGTTCACAAAGAATGCCGCCTGCACGGGCGCCAGATTGTTGTTCGACTTGCCGTCGGAATCCAGGATCGGCTGATCGGGAAGGTTGGATGGCCGCGCCGCGAACTGCGACTCCAGCCACGCGGAGATCCCCATCTTTTCGAGCGTGGCGATGGAATCGGGCGTCGGTCCCCACGTCGCTTGGTCGAGAAAACGCGCCGCGGCGCGGTCCGTCATCAGCGTCGCGGAAGTGGTCTGGCTGAATCCGGGCAAGGATATCAGTAGCAAACAGAAAAACCGTTTCATGTCACCCCTCAGAAAGTTCCCAATTTTCTGAACACGGGGCGTCGCCGAAAGTGTCGGTGATACTTTGTCTCACTGACGGCGTCCGACTGACCGCCGCGTCATCGCACGGCGCGACGATTCCCCCGAACCGAAGCCGCTGAGACGCTGGTCCCCCCGGGAGGATCGCTCTTCCGTGGCATCTACCACCTCTGCGTCCTCCGGTTTTGACTTTGTTTTGCTCCGTGTCTCTGCGTCTGTAGTGAATATTCTGGTTGCGGTTTGCCGCCCGCTACCGCCTCTCGAGCCACCGCAGCCAATCGTCCATCCCCACTCCAGAAGTAGCCGAAACCTGCAAGATCTCGATCGCCGGCTGGACGCTGCGCGCATTGGCGATGGCGTCATCCAGGCGGAACGGGACATACGGCAACAAATCTACTTTAGTTATAATCATCGCCTTCGACTTGAAAAAGATGCCCGGATATTTCAGGGGCTTCTCTTCGCCCTCGGGGACGCTGAGCAGTACGATCTTCGCCGCCTCGCCCAGATCGTAGCTGGTGGGGCAGACCAGGTTGCCCACGTTCTCGATGAACAGCAGGTCGATCG
>CAZARO010000574.1:0-4544 GCA_964487165.1 uncultured Solibacteraceae bacterium
CCGACAACATGTACCAGGAAGTGAATAATCTCCAGCGATGATGCCGCTTGCCGCATGGACAGTGACGGGCTGCCTGGCGGTGAGCGCGGGCTCCGGCCAGATTCTGGCCGGCGACCTCGCGGCGGCGATTCCGGGCCTGACCGTGCCGGCGCGCGAGGTGCCCGTGGCCCTGGCTCCCGCGCCCGGCGTACAACGCATCTTCCGCGCGGCCGAATTGCGCCGCATGGCCGAGCGATTCGGTTGGCACGGGAATCTGGACGCCGACATCTGCGTGGAGCGCCCCGTATCGCCGTCCGACCCGGCGCGATTCCTGGCTGCCATGCGCAAGTCCATGCCGGAAGCCGACATCGCCCTGCTCGAATACAGCCGGCAGGCCGTGCCGGCGGGCGAGATCGAATTCCAGGCGAGCGGTCTGCGTCCCGGTATGGCGGACGCGCTTTGGATCGGCTACGTGCGCTACGGGAGCACGCGCCGTTTCAGCGTTTGGGCGCGCGTCAAGGTTCTGGTTCCCGTGACCCGCCTGATTGCCGCGGTGGATCTCGCGCCCGGCCGCGCGATTACCGCGGAGCAGTTGTGCGTCCGGACGCAGCCGGAATTTCCGCCGGCCCTCCCGGTGCTGGCATCCGCCGGGGAAGCCATCGGTAAGTGGCCGCGCACGGCGATTCACGCCGGTGCGGCGATCCGCGCGGCGATGCTCGAGAATCCCAAGGAAGTGCTGCGCGGAGACACCGTAACGGTGGACGTTTTCACCGCCGCGGCGCACCTCGAGCTGAAGGCGCTGGCCCAAGGGTCGGGTGCGGTGGGCGACACCATTGCGGTTCTTAATCCGGATTCCCACAAGAGTTTTCCGGCGCGGGTGGAAGGAAAAGGAAGAGTATCGGTGGGATTCTCCACCGGCAAGGTGAACCCATGAATCGTGTTGCCATCGTGCTGTTGAGTGCCGTCCTGACTTTGCCGCTTGCGGCCACCGACAAGAAGAAGAGCACCAAACCACAGGCCGAGACGCCGCTGGACGCTTACGTGAAACAGGCCACGACCCGGCCATCGGAAGTTGCGCCCCCGACGCCCGGGGCGATCTGGATTTCCGGTTCGCGCCTGTCCGACGGGGCGCGTGACGTGCGCGCCAGCCAGGTAGACGATCTGCTCACAGTGGTGGTGGCGGAACAGGCTTCCGCGGTAAGCACCGGGGCCACCAAGACGTCCCGTGTATCGAGCACCAAGAACTCAGTCACCGCTTTGGCCGGCCTCACGCGCGCCACCGGCGCTTTGGCGAATCTGGCGGGAATGTCCGGAGACACCGAACTGAACGGCTCGGGAACCACCAGCCGCACTACCACCCTGAACGCCACGCTGACCGCGCGCGTGGTGGGCGTGCTGCCCAATGGCGCGCTGGTGGTGGAGGCCACCAAAGATATCCAGGTGAATTCCGAGCGCCAGACGATCACCGTTCGCGGCGTCGTCCGCCCCGCCGACATCGACTCGACCAACAGCGTGCAATCGAACAGTTTGGGGCAACTCGAAGTGAAGATCAACGGCAAGGGAGTGGTGGGCGACGCTATCAAGCGGCCGTTCATCCTGTGGCGCGTGCTGCTGGGTTTCCTTCCCTTTTAAGCTATGCGACGCGTACTTGCCTGCCCAATTGCGTGCCTGCTGCTGGCCGGGAGCCTTGCCGCCGCACGCCTGAAAGACCTGGTCGACGTCGAAGGGGTGCGCGACAACCAACTCATCGGCTACGGCCTGGTGGTGGGGCTGGCGGGAACCGGCGACAAGCAGCAAACCATTTTTACCAACCAGACCCTCACCAATATTTTGCAGCGGATGGGGGTAGCCGTGGCGCCCACGGCGATTCAGGTGAAGAATACCGCCGCCGTGATGGTTACCGCTACTTTGCCGGCCTTCGCGCAACCCGGGCTGCACATCGATACCACGGTGGCCTCTACCGGCGATGCCTCCAACTTGCGGGGCGGCATCTTGCTGCTCACTTCGCTGCGTGGCGCCGATGGACAGGTATACGCGGTAGCGCAAGGGGCCGTGGTTACCGGGGGATTCATCGCCGGCCGGGGAGGCGCCACGCAGACCGTGAACCACCCCACGGTGGGACGATCGCCCAGCGGCGCCACGGTGGAGCGCCCAGCTCCCTCCGTCTCACCCAAAGTGCTGGTTCGCCTGCAGCTACGGCAGTCCGACTTCACTACTTCGGCGCGCATCGAGGACGCAGTCAATCGAAAGTTCGCGAACGCGGCCACGCTTCCGGCCCATGCGGAGAATGCCGGCCTGGTGACAGTGGCGGTTCCGCCGGAGTTCGCCTCGCGCACGGCGGAATTCATGGCCGAATTGGAAAATGTGACAGTCGACCCCGATGGCCCCGCCCGCGTGGTGGTCAACGAACGGACCGGCACCGTGGTGTTGGGCAAAAATGTCCGCGTGTCTCCGGTGGCCATTCTGCACGGCAATCTCACCGTAGAGGTGCAGACCGTGCAGATGGTTTCGCAGCCCAGTCCGCTGGCGCAAGGCACCACGGAAGTAGTCTCGCAGACCAACGTATCGACCAAAGAGGAGAAGGCGCGCACCGTGGTCCTGAAACAGGGAGCCACAGTGGAAGAACTGGTTCGTGCGCTGTCAGCCATCGGTTCCACGCCGCGCGATATCATCGCCATCCTGCAGAGCCTGCGCCGCGCCGGTGCATTGGAAGCCGAAGTGGAGGTGATGTAAGTGAGTTCCGTGAACCAGGCAGGAATGTCCGGGATTGTCGCGCTGACGGCAGGAGCAGGCCCGCTCGCGAAAACCAGCGACCCCGGCAAGATTCAAAAAGGTGCGCAGCAGTTCGAAGCGCTGCTCATCGGCCAGATTCTACATTCAGCGCATGCCGGTGACAGCGGTTGGCTCGGTACCGACGATTCCTCGGACTCCTGCGCCACCGATTTCGCCGAAGAGCAACTCGCCGACACCATCGCCCAGCAGGGCGGCCTCGGCCTCTCGAAGCTGATTATTCAGGATCTGACGAGAGGGCTTCGCCCTTGAAGCTCCTACGGGACATGGAAGTCAGGAGTCAGGAGAGCGAGTTGCAATATTCAGCTGATCGACCGCTCCCTCGCGGTCGCGCTTCGGTAGGCTCTGGCAAACACAGAGGCGCCATTCCGAGCTGAGCGCGCTAGATCAGGCCGGCTCAGAATATTGCTATCGAGACTACGCGCATCAGCCCTGGTTGGCAGTGGCCTTCGCCCGGCGCTCCGCACGGACCTCGTGCACGGTGTCGTCTATCAGGGTCTGCAATTCGTCCGGGTCAGCGCCGGCGTTGCGACGCTTGATGTCCTGTACGGTGCGATGAAACACGCGCCAGCGGAAGGCCTCTTCGACAAATTTCGAGAGGGCGCCCTTTTTCGAGCTCTGAGAGTCCAAAGAGGTACGGAGCGTCAAGTCCGTTTCCTTCGAGACCTTGATGTTCCAGCGGACGGCCTATCTCATAAACGCCTGGGCGCTAGATATCTGTGGCACCTCTTCGTCTATCGTACGTCGGGGCTCGGTCCGCCCGGGCGCTTCCCACCGGCATCCCATTCTGCGCTATACTCTGAATGTAATTCGAAGTTGATCCGCTTCCTCTTCTTCCCTCGTCGGTAGTCGGTTCGCAGATTTCCTTCCTCACAAACGAAAAATGAAAAGTTTCACTGAACTCACTCTCTCCCCCGTCCTCCAGGCCAACCTCCTGAAGCACGGATTCACGCAACCCACCCCCGTGCAAGAGCTTGCCATTGAGCCGGCGCTTGCGGGCCGCAATGTTGTGGCCACGGCGCAAACCGGCACTGGCAAGACCCTCGCGTTCGTCCTGCCGCTTGTCCAATCGCTCCTCGCGGAACCGGGCCCTAAAGGCGTCCGGGCCGTTGTCCTGAGCCCCACCCGGGAACTGGCCATCCAAATCCATGAGGCCTTCACCAAGATCGCCCACGGCACGGGAATCCGCGCCGCAATCGTGGTCGGCGGTGTCGGCGAAAACCCGCAATTGCAATCGGTCCGCAAGGGCGCGCAGGTGGTTATCGCCACACCGGGCCGCTTATACGATTTTCTGAGCCGCCAGCTGGTCAACCTGGGCGCGGTCAAAATTCTGGTGCTGGATGAGGCCGATCGCATGCTCGACATGGGCTTCCTGCCCACCATCAAGCGCATCATGGCCGCCACGCCTACGGGACGCCAGACGCTGTTCTATTCGGCCACCATCGAAACTTCGGTCAAGCACCTGGTGGAGGCGCACGTTCCCAATGCCGTCCGCATCGAGGTCGGCTCTATCACCCGCCCGGTGGAGCAGGTCGACCTTCGTCTCTATGAGATCGAGCAGAGCAAGAAGTTGCCGCTGCTGCAATCCATGCTGGAGACCGAGACCGGCTCGTTCCTGGTCTTCGCGCGCACCAAGCACGGTGCTGACCGGCTGGCCAAGCAGCTCTCGCTCGGGGGCGGCGCGAAGACCGCTACCATCCATGGCGACCGCAGCCAGAATCAGCGCAACCAGGCGCTCAAGGGCTTTCAGGATGGCTACTATCGCGTCCTGGTGG
>CAZARO010000575.1:0-4543 GCA_964487165.1 uncultured Solibacteraceae bacterium
CAGCACGCGGTGATACCACTCGGGGTGATACCACGCCATGATCAACGCGCATGACCCGCCGGAGCTCCCGCCCATCGTCGCGCGGCCTTCGGGATCTTTGGTGAGCTTCACGTTGTACTGCTTCTCCACCAGCGGCAGCACTTCCTTCTCCACCCACTCCGCGTAGAGGCCCGACATGGTGTCGTATTCCAGGCCGCGCTGGCTTCCCTGCGCGTCGCCGCTGCCGTTGCCGATGGAAATCGCGATCATCGCCGGCACCTTGTGTTCGGCGATCAGGTTGTCCAGGGCGGTGAACAGCGCCCGGTCAATTCCATCCGCCCCGACGATGAACGGCGCGGCCGTGCCCGCCACATATTGCTTGGGAACATAGACGCCAACATGGCGTGTGTAAGTCGCGGGATGGCTGGTGGTTACTACCAACTTAGCGGGGTCGTTCGGGTCCACGGTGCCAAAGGTGCCCTGATCGCGCGCGATGCCGGGATAAATCTTGCTGTCGGCCGATTGCATGTCGAAGGTATAGACCGCGCCCTGCGGCACGCCCTCATGCACCGCCATCTCCGGCGCGGGAGTATGGGTTGGGCCGAGGATGAAGTTGCCGTCGGCACTCGCCGGAGCGTTGGCGCCGTCGGGCAACTCCTTCGCGGTGACGTACCCGGGAGTATTCGGATCGCGCGCCGGCGGCGCGGCCCGCTGCGCCAGTGCCGATTGGCCAGCC
This sequence comes from uncultured Solibacteraceae bacterium, assembly GCA_964487165.1. Taxonomy (GTDB): domain Bacteria; phylum Acidobacteriota; class Terriglobia; order Bryobacterales; family Bryobacteraceae; genus PALSA-129. The sequence continues at coordinate 716 of CAZARO010000575.1, forward strand.
AGCAGGACTATGGAAAACGTGATGCGAAAAGGACGAATCATTTGGCGTTCCCTTCGGTGGTGGTGGGTGTGCTTGTCTTCAGCTTGACTCCGGCGAGCTTTGATACGGCTCCCAAGGTGGTCTGCGCGGCGTTCAGGCCGAGCCGGAAATCGCCTTCTGAAAAATGAGAATAGACATCGATGGGCTGATGGTGACTGGGATCCCAGCCGCCGCCAATCTGCGCCACCCGCTCCAACTCGCGCAGGCTGATCGAAGGCACCAGATCCTGAAACGGGTCCGAGTCGGTATTGGTCATGTGGTTGCCCACCGCGGCGGGATAATCCGTGGCGTATTGCTCGTTCGCGGCCTGCCACGCCCAAGCCAGTTCGGCCGCACCGGCGGCGAATTTCGACTTGGATTGAAACTCGATGTTCACGTCCGCCTCGGGCCGCTGCTGATCGCTCACCGTGCCGTCCTTACGCGGCATCCCGTGATCGAACAGCATCATGTCGTGCTGGATCATGCCCAGCCACTTAGGCTCGGGATACAGGCCTGACCCGGCGGGCTCTTCCTTCCCCTGCCGATCCTTCCGCTGGTCGACGTACGCGTGCGCGCCATTCAAGCCGGTCTCCTCGTTGTTCCACAAGGCGAACCGGATGGACCGCTCGGTGGTGACTTCCGGACTGCTAAGAACCCGCGCAAGTTCCATTACCAGCGCCGTGCCGGATCCATCGTCATTGGCGGCCTCGCCGAAGCCGATGCCATCCATGTGGGCGCCCAGGATGTACATTTCTTCCGGATGCGTGCTGCCGATCTTGGTACAGAAAACTTCTTCCCGTGGGCCGGGCGTCGAAGGTTGCGCGTTCAGTTCGTGAAGCCGCGCATCGGGCTGCAAATCGGGATCGTTATTGGCGGCTGTCGGGCCGCGATCGCCGCGGATTCTTCCGCCGGCCCGTCCGCCCCCCGCGCCGCCGCGTCCCGCGCCTCCGCCGGCAGTGTCGCCTCCTCTGCCTCCACGCCCCCCACGCGGCGGAGGCGGCTGATAATCGTAGTGGATGCGTTCGGTGTTGGTGCACCCGTAGCTTCTGAGCTGCTCTTCGATCCAATCGATGGCGGCGCGGTTGCGGTCGGTGCCCTGCCGCCGGTCGCCGAATTTGGTCAGGCCGCGGATGGTCGCTTTATAGCGCGTCAGCTCGAGCCGGGCGACCAGTTTTTGAATCGGATCGTCCGCCGCAGCGGTGGCCGGTGTGGTGGCCGGTGTCGTGGTTGGAGCGGCGGTTTGGGCGCCGGCAGAGCACGCCAGCAGGAGTCCGGCCGAGAGCGACAGCAATATGGTTGAGCGCATGGTCTTTCGCCATAGTATATGATTCCGGCGGCGCTTTGTGCACCCCGGCGGAATCTGCGCTGTTCGGTTCCAAATCCGCTCCCTTCGGTGGCGGCTCGGTAAAACGCTCGCTGATTCGAGCAGGCTTACTGAGCCGCGGCCACAGGGAGCGGTGGCCGTAACTCATGCACGCCGCGCCGCCGTCCCCGCCAACCCCGGTAAGATAGTTTCTTGGAGATGCTCTTTTGAAGAAGCTGCTGCTCGTCTTCCTGCTGGTGGTTGTGGCAGTGATCGGTTGGGGAGTTTTTCGCAGAAGTACGCCGCCCTCGGTGACATTCTCGCGCGTGAAACGCGAAACCCTGGTGAGCACCTTGCCCACCAACGGAAAGGCCGAGCCATTCGAGTGGCAGGCAGTCCGCGCCGAAGCCGAGGGGCTGGTGAACCGTGTGGACGTGGCGGAGGGGCAAGCGGTAGCCAAAGGCGCGGTGCTGGCCGTCATCGCCGACCCTTCGAAGCAGGCCGATATCGACACCGCGCAAGCTAAGGTCGCCGAAGCCGAGGCCAACGTGGCATCCCTCGAAGCCGGTCCGCGGCCGGCCGAATTGACCGAAATCGATAACGCCGCCGCCCGCGCCGCGCTGGAGCTGCAGGCGTCCCAGCGTGAACTGGCGACGCTCCAGCGTCTCGCCGAGAAACAGGCCGCCACGGCCGCCGAAGTCACCGCGGCGCGCGACAAGGTGGACCAGCTCAAGGTGCAGATCGCAGGACTGGAGAAACGCCGCCGCAACGTGACCCCGCAGCCCGATATCGCCGCCGCGCGCGCGCGCCTTCAGGATGCACGCGTGGCCCTCACGCTGGCGCAGCAGCACGCCGCGCAGAGTGAGGTGCACGCACCCATCGCGGGCGCGGTCTACGGGCTCGCCGTAAGGCCCGGCGCGTACCTCACTCCCGGCGACCTGGTAACCAATATCGGCCTGATGGACCGCCTGCGTGTGCGCGTCTACATCGATGAGCCGGAGTTGGGCCGCGTGGCCCTGGGCCAGCCCGTCACTATCACCTGGCAAGCCTTGCCCGACAAACAATGGACCGGCACGGTGGAGAAAAAGCCCACCGCGATTGAAGCGATGGGGTCGCGACAGGTAGGGCAGGTGATCTGCGTGATCGAAAATCCGCAGCGCCTGTTGATTCCGGGCACCAATGTGGACGCCACCATCCGCACCGGCGTGGTGGAGGGCGCGCTGACCGTTCCCAAAGAGACGCTGCGCCACGACGCCGCGGGTGATTACGTCTTCCTGCTGAAAGGCACCGCCATCGAATTGCGCCGCGTGAAGACCGGCAACTCCAGCGTGACCCGCGTTCAGGTAACCGAGGGGCTAGCGGAGGGCGATGCCGTGGCCATGCCGTCAGACACGCCGCTCAAGACGGGAATGATGGTGACCGCGGCCTTTGAGGCGCGTCCGTAAAATGGAGTTGGCATGCTGCTGGCCCGCCTAGTGGAAACATCCGAGCGCGTCGCGGAAACGTCGCGGCGCCTCGAAAAGATCGAGCTGCTGGCCACGCTTCTAAAGCAGCTCAATGGCGACGAATCCGAGATCGCCGTCGCTTTCCTGTGCGGCTACACCAGGCAGGGCCGCATCGGCGTGGGGTACGCCACGCTGCGCGCTTCCGCCGCGCAGGCCGCCGAAACGGCCGCGCTCGAACTGGCCGATGTGGACTGCGCCTTCGCCTCGCTCGCCGCCATACAAGGGCGCGGCGCGGACGCCCAGCGGCGCGAACTGCTGCGCGGCCTGTTCGCGCGCGCGACCTCCGCGGAGCAGAAATTCCTCAGCGCGCTGCTGTTCGGCGAAATCCGCCAGGGCGCGCTCGAAGGCGTAATGGTGGAAGCCCTGGCGCGCGCTTCCGGTGCGACCGCGGACGACGTGCGCCGCGCCGTCATGCTGGCCGGCGATATCGCCCGCGTGGCCCGCTCGGTGCTGCAGGAAGGCCCGGCGGGGCTGGCTCCTTATACCATCCAACTTTTCCGCCCGGTGCAGCCCATGCTGGCGCAAACGGCCGAAGATGTGGAGGGCGCACTCGGCGATCTGGGCGAGGCCGCATTGGAATTCAAATTCGACGGCGCGCGCGTGCAGGTGCACCGGTCGGGCGATGATGTGGTGATCTTCTCGCGCGCTCTGAACGACGTGACCGCCGCGGTGCCGGAAATCGTGGAGGCCGTGCGCGCGCTGCCCGGCCACGATCTCATCCTGGACGGCGAGATCCTCAGCCTGACGCCCGAAGGCCGCCCGCAACCCTTCCAGGTGACCGCGAAACGCTTCGGCCGCAAGCTCGACCTGGAGCGCATGCGCGCTGAGTTACCGCTCACGCCCTACTGGTTCGACCTGTTGTACCTCGATGGCCAGCCGGTCATCGATGAACCGCAATCGCGGCGATTCTCGATGCTCTCCGGGGTTGCTCCGGCGGAGAGCCTGGTGCCGCACCTGGTGACCGGCGACCCCGAAAAAGGCGCGGAGTTCCTGCGGCAGGCG
>CAZARO010000576.1:0-4543 GCA_964487165.1 uncultured Solibacteraceae bacterium
CGGTCGTACGATTTGCCCATCATCCAGCATTGCGAGGATCTCAATCTGAGCGCCGGCGGCGACATGCACGAAGGCGCGGCCTCGGTGCGCTGGGGATTGCGCGGCATTCCGGCGGCGGCGGAAGACGTGATGGTGGCGCGCGATTTGTTATTGGCGCAATTGACCGGCGCGCGTTACCATGTGGCCCACATTTCGACGCGCAACGCGGTAGTTATGGTGGGATACGCGCGCGGCCGCGGCCTGCCGGTTTCCTGCGAAGCCACGCCGCACCACTTCGCGCTTTCGGATGCGGACATGGCGGCCTACGACAGCAATTACAAAATGAAGCCGCCGCTGCGCTCGGGGGCCGATCGCGAAGCAGTCACGGAAGGTTTGGCGGCGGGAACCGTGAGCGCCATCGCCACCGACCACGCGCCGCATCCCGGCAGCGAGAAGATGCAGGAATTCGAGCGCTGCCCGTTCGGCATCATCGGACTGGAGACGGCCCTCGGTCTCGCGCTGGAGTTTCTCGTGCATACCGGCAAGTTGACCCTCACGCGACTGGTGGAACTTTTCACTGTGGGCCCGGAATCGGTATTGCGCCTCGGACGCGGCACGCTGGCGACCGGCGCCCCCGGCGACGTGACGATTTTCAGTTCGGATCTAAGCTGGACGTACGACGTGAATCAGTCATTCTCGCGCAGTCGCAATTCTCCCTTCGACGGCCACACTTTCCGCGGCGGTCCGGTAGCTACAGTGGTGGGCGGTAAGCTGGTATGGCGACGCGAAGCGTAGTTATTGCGGTTACGCTCGCCGTCAGCCTCTCCGCGCAATCCTTCCATCCCGGCAAAGTCTGGCTCGACACTGACGGCAAACCCATCCAGGCCCACAGCGCCGGAATCCTACTTTATAGCGGCGTCTACTATTGGTACGGCGAGGACAAGACCCTCGGCAATTTCAACCAGACCGGCATCTCCTGCTACTCCTCGCGCGACCTCTACAACTGGAAGCACGAGGGCGTCGCGCTCCCCAAAAGCGCCATGCCCGAGGACTTCCGCGACTCCGGCATCGTCGAGCGCCCCAAAGTGGTCTACAACTCCGCCACGCGAAAGTTCGTCATGTGGATGCACCTCGACGACAGCTCTTACTCCGTCGCCAGCGCCGGTGTCGCCACTTCCGATAGCCCTGCCGGCCCGTTCCGCTTTCTCCGCAGCTTCCGCCCCATTCACTACGATTTCGGATATCCGGCCGCCGACCGCACCCGGCAGGCCGAACTCGGCAGCACCTTTCGCGACATGAACCTCTTCGTCGATGACGATGGGCGCGCCTACGTCTTCTACGCCGCCGAAGGCAATCCCACCATGTACCTGGCGCGTCTCAACGCCGATTTCACGGGCGTCGAAGCGCCCGCCGTGCAAGGTGTCACCTGGCAGCGCATCCTCGCCGGACAGAGCCGCGAGGCGCCGGCGCCATTCAAGTATCGCGGCAGGTATTACCTCATCAGCTCCGCCACCACGGGATGGAATCCGAACCCCGCCAGCTACGCCGTGGCCGATAACATATTCGGTCCGTGGACGGTGAAAGGCAACCCCTGCGTCGGCGCCCACGCCGAGACCACGTTCGACTCGCAAAGCACCTACGTGCTACCCGCCCCCGGAAACGACGCTGGCGCATTCATCTACATGGGCGACCGCTGGTTCAAGGACAATCTCGCCGATTCGCGCTACGTCTGGCTGCCCTTCCGCGTTCGCGATGACGGGAGCTTCGCGCTGGAGTGGCGCGACGAATGGACCCTTGCGGATTTCTTGCGCATCACGACACCGGGCAGCCCTGCCCGAGCGCCGCGTTGATGACTAGTTGAATATCCACCGCGTTCACCACTCCATCGGAGTTCAGGTCGTTCGCCGGTGCCGACGCTCCCAGCGCTTCGTTGATCATCCGCTGGACGTCCGTAGCGGTGGCCGTGGTGTTTCCGCTTACGTCGCACGAGGGCACCACAGCAGCCGTCGCCGCTACGCCGTTTCCGCTCACGGTGCCCGACGAAGCGACCTGGGTCCCGCCCGCCATCGTCGGCAGGTCCACTTCTAGAAGTGAGTTCAGTCCATTCGGATTGTTAGTCGGAATTTCCGTGCCGGTGTTGTCCAGGATGGCCAGCGTGAAGGTGTCCGGCGCTACCGCGTCCACGATCGAAGTGGAATCGAATTGAAAGCTCAGTACGCTTCCCGGCGTAAATGTCAGCTGGACGTCCTGAAAGAACGAGCTGTCTACTAAGACGATAGAAAGCGGGTTACTCGAGACGGTGACCCCGCCAACGCTCGATACCGCCGGGGTTACAATAGCACCTCCGCCCAAGGAGAAGTTGGAGAGCGTGATCATATTAGTTCCACTGCCGCCGCCATCGCCCTCGATGAACTGCAGGTCCAGCGTGTACGGACCGTTCCCGCTGTTCACCAGCGCCGAGGTGTTGATGGTGACGGTGCCTTTGGTATCGGCCGCGGCCAAGCCCACAGCAATAAGCACCATAACGAGGACGCGCGTAGATATTCCCATAGTGGTCTCCTTAGGGCGCGCCGAACCCGGCGGTAACTGTGGCCGAATAAGTGAATCCCGAAAGCAGCGGATTGCGGAAGATAAGCTCCACTGTCGCGGACGCGCCTGGCGCCAGAGACCCCGATGGCAACGCCGTTACATAAGGACTGCCGGACGACGCGCATCCCGAGGTTCCACTTAAGTTGGTAAGCGTCACCGCGGGGCTCAGATTGGAGATGACGATATTTACAGGGCCCGCCACGCTGCCACCGGTGGAGTTGGTCACCGTCAGGGTTTGCACCACCTGATTGGCGGATCTCAGCACATACCGCATACCGCTCCTCCGCAACAACAGTCCCGGGCCGCCGCCAGTCTGGCAGTTACAAGTGGAATCGACTGTCAGTGGAACTGTATTGCTGCTTACGCTAAAGTTAGTAAGTTGGAGAGTCCCGGCGGCATTGGCGCGGGTCTGGCTGTACTGGATAGGCCCGAATGCATCGAGATACCAGGAATCGCCATCGCCCGAAGCGATATTCCCGTTCACGCCGCCGAACCCACGTGTTAGTAATGATCCGGAAGCATTATAAGTCGACGGTAATAACTGTACAGTATAATTCTTACAGGCGTTGACATACACTGATGGCACGCCGAGAGTCATGCTTCCCAAAGTTCCCGGAACATTCGGCGACCACCAGAAAGCGTCGTACCCGCCGCTCATGTTCTCGTGCCCCAGAGTATTGATGGTGGTGATGAGATTCCAGTTCAAGTCGTAGACGAAAATGCTGCCGCCGTTGTTGACGTCCGCGATGGCCACCATGGTAGAGTCCGGCGAGAAGCGGACCACATCGTAGTCGTTGCTCGATCCATTGGGAAGACTGTTGGTCATCGACGTGGTCGCCACCGCGGCTCCGCTGGATACGTCCCAGATCTGATATGACGAATAGGTAGCACCACCGACCAGCGCGACCACCTTAGTGCCGTCGGGCGACCAGTCCAACCCCAGATTCGGCCCGCCGTTCGCAGCGATGCAGCTGAGTTGCTGGTAATTCGATCCGTCGGCATTCATGATGCCCACTTCGCGGTTGCCGTAACAGCCGCCGAACGTGTCCCGCACCAGCAGTCTGGTGCCGTCCGGACTCCACGCCGCTTCCACCGCGCCGCCGGAATTGCAGTAACTGACGGAGCCCCAGTTCACATTTCTCACCACGTGGGCGTTGCTGCCGTCGGCGTTCATCACCCAAAGCGCCTGCGTCTCCTGGCCGCTACAGTCGACGCCATTCCCGGAAATGCTGCCTGGGGGCGCGATGGTTTCCCCGCCGATGTAAGCCACCTTAGTTCCGTCGGGCGAGACCTGTGGGCTGTAGTCCGATTCACTCTGCGCGGCATTCGGATTGTGAAAGGTGAGCTGCCGGACACCGGTGCCGTCTCCGTTCATCAGAAAAATCCGCTGGCTCGGCAAGGCGGTAACCTGGTAATCGTTCTCGATAGCGCCCCAATGGGATGAGGAGAACGCGATTCTGGTGCCGTTGCGCGACTGGTTGAATTCCTGGACTATGCTGTTGGTGTAATTCTCGGTAGTAACGAAGCCGGCGCTGCCCTGCGGAATAATCTGGTAGTAGGTACTGCCGCTGCCATCCACCACCACGATTCCACCGGTGCCTCCATTGCTTCTGTAAACAAATGAGCCAGGCACCGTTACGCTGGCCGGCCATCCCGCCGGCACGAACAGCACGCTCGCGGCCGCCAGCCCGCAGACCCCTGCGCGCATTTCACACCTCCCGCCTCCCGATGCTGCCACCATCGCCCCCGTTAACTCCAGTTTCCGTAGGCACCAAACGTTTCGGGGCTGTGATTTCAATGTGATATGCTGTGCCGGTGGAGGCGAGGGAGCGTACCGCGTCAGGGGAATTGGATCCCGCGCAAGTGGGCCTTTTCCGTGTGTACCTGGAGCAACTCCTCGCGCTGCCGCCGTTTGCCGCGCGCCGCCGCGGGCAACTGCTGCGCTACCTGGTGGAGCAAAAGCTCGCAGGCCGTG
>CAZARO010000577.1:0-4539 GCA_964487165.1 uncultured Solibacteraceae bacterium
TGAGTTCACGAACCGCTTCCATGCGTCCGTAGGACTTGCTCAAGCCGGCGGTTTCAATGACGGGGAAATCGCTCATCGCTTCCTCGCCGGCGCGCGCAGCAACTCCGCCTCGAACACGCGCCGGATTTCGTCGTCGCGCAGTCCTTCCTCGCGCAGTTCGTCCACCAGTTCCGCTATACGTTCGCGGGCCCGCTCAACGTGGTCCATCACCGAACGGGCGCGCCGGCTCAAAGTTACGAAAGCTCCCGAGCCCTGACGCAATTCGATCAATCCTTCATGCTCCAGCTCAGAGTAGGCTTTGGCGACGGTGTTCGGGCTGACCACCAGGTCTTCGGCCAGAGCGCGAATGCTCGGCAACTGATCGCCGTCCCGTAAAGCGCCGCTTTCGGCGGCGTGGCGGATGCGCTGCATCAATTGCAGGTACAGGGGCTCGCCCGTATTCGATGCCAGTTTCGAGAATATCACAACTGTATAGGTGACAGGATACAGTGACACAGACATCTTGTCAAGACTGATGGCGATTTCTTGGCATGCAGGAAAAATGGTCTAATAGCTGTACCATGCCGACGCCCGGTGATAGCGAACCCATCGCGCCGGCCAGCCAACCCGTTCCCGAAGTATCCATCGTTCTCCCCGTTTACAACGAGGGCGCCAGGCTGTGCCAAACCCTCACCGCCATCCGCGAGACCACGGAGGTCAGCCACGAGATCATCGTCGTCAATGATGGCTCTACCGACTCCTGCTGCGATTCCCTTCGCGCCGTCCCGCCGCCTTACGAGAACCTCGTGCTTATCGAACTGCCGCGGCGCGGCGGTGTAGCCCATGCCCGAAACCTGGGCGCCGCGCAGGCCAAGGCGCCTGTCCTGGCCGCCATGGACGCCCACTGCGTTCCCCGCCCCGGATGGCTGGAAATGCTCCTCGAGGAGCTTCACAAACCCGGCGTCGGCATCGTCGCTCCACAGATCAGCAGCCTGGAGTCTCCGGCCACCACCACTTTCGGTTTGACCATCCGCGACCGCGAGTTGGGCGTCGACTGGCTGCATCGGCGGGCGAGTAAGCCCTATCCGGTCCCGATCGTGGGCTGCGCCTGCATGGTGATGACGCGCGAGTTCTTCGAAGCCGTCGGCCGTTTCGACGCCATGCGCAGCTATGGAATGGAAGACGTGGAACTGTGCATCCGCGCCTGGCTTCTAGGGTATTCTGTGATAATGGTTCCCGACGCGGACGTGGCGCATTGCTTCAACCGAGCGCCGTTTTCGGTGGGCTGGCAAGATTATTTGTACAATCGCATTCGCACCGCAGTGCTGCACTTTGACGGCGAGCCTTTGCAACGAATCCTGGCCGCCCTGCAGCCCAGACCAGCGTTTTCAGACGCCGTAAGCAGCCTGCTGGTGAGCGATGTCTGGGCGCGCTACAGTGCGGTGCGCAGTCTCCGAAAGTATGATGGCGCGTGGTTCTGCCGGAAGTTCGAGATCGCCCTATGACCGGCCTGAGCGTCGTCGTCATCAGCCTGAATGAAGGCGAGTCCTTGCGCCGAACAGTTGACAATCTGCGGGAGACTCTGCCGCCGGAAAGCGAAATCATCGTGGTGGACGACGGCTCCACGGATGGCAGCGTGAGCTTTCTCAGCGATGGGTATCCCGATGTCACGCTGCTGCGTCCGGAGGAGCGGCTGGGCGTGGCGCGAGCGCGCAATTTTGGAGCCCGGCAGGCCAAGGGCGATGTGCTGGTGTTCAGTGACGCCCACGTGCTGGCACCCGAGGATTGGTCCGGCCCGCTGGTGGATTTGCTGGCCCGTCCGGAGATCGGCGCGGTTGCCCCCGCTATCGGCATGATGCAGTCGGGCGGGGCTGAGAGCACGGGGTACGGTCAAAGATGGTGCGACGCCAGTCTTGGGGTGGGATGGCTCGGCAAGCAGAGCGACGCGCCGTATGCGGTGCCGCTGCTGTGCGGATGCTTTCTTGCCCTGCGCCGCGAGGTCTTCACCGAAATCGGCGGTTTCGACGACGGCATGGTTTTGTGGGGCGCCGAAGATTCCGAACTGAGCATGCGCCTGTGGACCCTGGGCTACCAGTGCTGGGTGGCGCCGGAAGTGAACGTGCAGCACGCCTTCCGCGCCCATTTTCCCTACGAAGTGAAATGGGAGCCGGTGCTCCACAACAAGTTGCGGCTGGCCAGCACGCACTTCGGACCGCGCCGGCTGCAGTGCGTGGTCGACCGGCTGAAGCACCATGACGAGTTTGCCGCCGCCAGCGTTCGCCTGCTTACGGGAGATCTGGCGGCCCGTACTTCCACAGTCCGCACGCAACGCCGCTACGATGACGACTGGTTCTTCGCCAGGTTTCCCGGAGAGCTGAGGTGCGAGCTCTCCGACCTGGTTACCAGGACTCCGGCGAGCGTGACCGTCGCACCCGCCGCTTCCGTCAGCGCCTGCCTGGTGTCCTGGAAGCGCCCGCGGAACATGCCGATCATCGTCCAGGCGCTGCGCCGCCTGGAGTGCATCGACGAGATCCTGATCTGGAATAACAATCCCGGCGTAAAGCTGAGGATTTCGGAAAGCAACACGCGCGTGATCCAATCCGATGAGAACCTGAGTTGCTATGGCAGGTTTCTGTGCGCGGCGCAGGCGCGCAACCCGGTGATCTATGTGCAGGATGACGATGCGCTCAATCCCGATATCCCCGGGTTATACGACCAGTTCCTGCGCGACCCTACGCGTATCGCCCATGCTTTGGCGCCGACGCATTGGGGCCAGCGCAACCGGCGTGTCTATGGCGAGGCCCAGGCCGCGCTGATCGGCTGGGGCGCGTTCTTCCGTAAAGAGTGGCTGCCTGTTTTGGAGGAACTGCCGCCGGCCATGCGTCAGGATCCGCTATTCCGGCGCGAAGCCGACCTGTTTTTCAGCCTGCTGCTGGGGCGGAAACACAACGCCGTGGCCACCCAGGTCACGCACCTGGACGGACACTCCGAACCGGGCATTGCGTTGTGGTGCGACCCGGGCTACGAACGTTTGACCAGCATGGCGGTCCGGCAGGCGTTGCGATGGTTGCGCCTGCAGAGGAACCCCGCTCTCCTGGCGCCCTGGAACGTCGTCATTCCCTGTCACAACTACGGGCGCTACCTGCGCGAAGCCGTGGAGTCCGTGCTGGCGAGCGACGTGGATTACGAGATCCACATAGTCGACGACGCGTCGAGCGACGAAACTCCCGAGGTGGCGGCCGATCTTGCGCGGCGATATTCGCACGTTCACTACCTGCGCAACGAGGAACAACGCGGCGCGGGGCATTCGCGAAATCGCGGCATCGCCGCGTTGGAAAGTACGTTTGCCGTGCTGCTCGACGCCGACGACCGGATTGGCCCGCATTACCTCTACACTGCCGGACGCAAGCTTGCTAACGGCGTCGACGTGGTAAATCCCGACGCGGTCCTGTTCGGCACCACGCAGGAACGCTGGACGGTTCCGGAGATGACGACCCTCGCCATGTTGTTACAGCGCAATTCCGTCCACGGCTGTTCGGCATTTCGCCGCGAGTTTTGGTCACGGACGGGAGGGATAGATGAACAAATGCCGCATTGGGAGGATTACGAGTTCTGGATCCGGGTGGCTGCCGCCGGCGCGCGCATACAGGGACTCCATGGAGACCACTTCTTCCACCGAAAGCATGGGGACTCTCTCTCCAACTTCCCCGAGAGCTTTCAGATTCAACTGCGCGAATATCTCCGTCAAAAGCACACTCATCTGTACCAAAGTTGCAGCGCGTGAGCGGCGGCCTTCCCGCTACAGGGCAGGCCACTGATCGGGCGGTGGACCGCTACAGGAAGCCACCAGTGTAAAAATCCCTGCGGTCGCGCCGATGCTGGCTCCAAACGTAAAGCCGGTGCTGACTGAAACGTTGATAGGCAGGACGCCAATGTGCATCGGCGAAATTTCCACGCCCGTCACGGATTCATTTGCGGCGCCCGCCGAAAGAACCCTGGCTAGTCCGCCGAAGTCCTTCACGGTCATTTTTGCGCCTGGGGGCATGAGATCGAATTCGGTCCAATCCCCAGCAGTAAATGTAAAGGATACAGGAGTTGCCGGGCCAATCGAGATTCCTCGGAGTTTGTAATTCGCGCTTTGGTTACACTGCGGATCGTAGATGTCAAAGTACATCACCGCGAGGCCTATGCCGACCTCGACGTCGCCCGCTTTGGTGCAGCGTATTTTGAAGTGCGATGACTTGCAGGGTGGTTTCGGCGTCGGTGTTGGCGTAGGAGTAGGCGTCGGAGTCGGCGTCGGTGTCGGCGTTGGCGTTGGCGTTGGCGTAGGTGTAGGCGTCGGAGTTGGAGTCGGCGTCGGTGTAGGCGCAGGTGTTGGCGAAGGCGTCGGAGACGGTGTTGGCGATGGAGTTGGCGATGGCGTCGGAGATGGAGTCGGCGACGGCGTTGGCGATGGGGTCGGCGATGGAGTTGGCGAGGGACCAGGAGCGGGTCCGGGCCCGGAACCACCGCCGGAGCCCGCGCCATTACATTCCTGGCAAAATGGGACGCCGAGAGCCG
>CAZARO010000578.1:0-4522 GCA_964487165.1 uncultured Solibacteraceae bacterium
TCTTCCCCGTGGATGCGCGCGGCCTGGTGGCGCTGGCGCCCATGGGCAACGCCACCCAGGGATCGCCCGGCGGCGCGGCTATGTTCAGCGGCGCCGGGGCCCTGGCCGCCACCACTCGTTTTCAAGCCTCGCAGGACACCATCTACGCGCTGGCCACCGATACCGGCGGCAAGGCGCTGCTCGATAACAACGACCTTTCCATGGGCGTACAGCAGGCCGAAGCCTCCGTTTCCGACTATTACCTGATCGGCTACAACACCACCAACGGCAAGCTGGATGGCAAGATGCGGCGCATCAAGATCTCGCTCAAAGAAGATGCCACCGCCAAGCTGGATTATCGCCAGGTCTACTTCGCCAATAAGACCTGGGAGAAATTTACGTCCTCCGACAAGGATCGCCAGTTACAGGACGCGCTCATGATGGGCGACCCCATGACCGAAATCGATCTGTCCCTGCAGGTGAATTACTTCCAGTTGAATTCCGCCGAGTACTACACCGGAATCGCCATGAAAGTGCCTGGAAGCGAGTTGGCCCTGGCGCGCAAGGGCGGCGCGGAGCGCACTACCATCGATCTCATCGGCGAGGTGAAGGACGAGTACGGCTCCACGGTGGGCAACATCCGCGACCACGTCGACCAGAAACTTTCCGGCGAGACGGCCGCGCAACTCGCCAAAATGCCGCTGGAGTGGGACACCAACCTGGTGCTGCTGCCGGGCAAGTACAAAATCAAAGTGCTGGCCCGCGACGACGAAACGGGCCGCATCGGTACTTACATTAAGGACTTCTTCATTCCCAACTTGAATAAGGAACAGACCAAGGTCCCGATCAGTTCCGTAGTGCTTGGCGCCCAGCGCATCAACATGAAGACTGACGCGCTCTACACTTCGAAGAACCAGGACAAAGGACCCAATGTCAATCCGCTGATTCAGGATGGCATCAAGCTGATGCCCAGCATCAACAACGTATTCAGCAAGAGCAAAGACCTCTATGTCTTCCTGCAGGTTTATGAAAAAGGCGCCGATACGCAGAGGCCGCTGGTGGCCTTCGTGACCTTCTACCGCGGCCAGGCCAAGGCCTTTGAAACGCCGCCCCTCAGTGTGGCGGAAGGCATGGACCCGAAGTCCAAAGCGGTCTCCATGCGCTTCAGCCTGGCACTTAGTAAGCTGCCTCCAGGTAAGTACGATTATCAGGTGACGGTGGTGGATCCGACCGCCCAGAAGGCTAACTTCTGGAAGGGTCAACTCATGCTCGTAAATTAGGAGGTCGATATGGCGAGGCGTTCCACTTACCTTACTTTGTTTACCTTCTTATCCGGCGCCGCATTCGCCCAGTCCCCTGGAGCCGCGCCGAAATTCGAAGCCGCCGACGTTCACCAGAGCCCCCACACCTCGCTTCCCGCCGTGAGAGGGCCGTTCTTCGGCGACACCCGCTATGAAGTGCGCTACGCAAGCATGGTGGATCTGATTCGCATCGCCTACGGCATCGATCCCGACAGGATCGTCGGCGGACCGAACTGGCTGGAGCTGGACCGTTTCGACGTGATCGCCATAACTCCCGCCCACTCCACCCCGGAGTCGCGCAAACTCATGCTGCAGGCTCTGCTGGCCGACCGCTTTGGCCTGGTGATCCACAACGACAGTAAGCCTATGGCGGCATATGCACTGACCGCGGGAAAAACTCCCAAGTTGCAGGAAACGGATGGCACAGGCGAATCCCACTGCGACTTCAAGATGGAATCGGCACCACCGCCGCCAAGTCCAGGGCCCGCGCAGGATCGCCCGCAACAGGTCATCCAGGTGCCGGTCCTTTCTTACACCTGCCACAACACGACCATGTCGGCATTTGCGGCGGCACTGCCGTCCATGCCGGGGGCGGGGCCGTACTTCGACAACAAACCGGTGGTGGATCAGACCACGTTGGAAGGAGCCTACGACTTCGCCTTGCGATACACTCCGAAAATTCCGGCGGGCATGGCCACGAGCGGTGAAAACATGCCGGTCTTCGAAGGCCTCGACAAGCAACTCGGGCTGAAACTAGAGGCGAGCACTATCCCGATGCCGGTGATCGCGGTGGATAGAGCGAATGAGCCGACCGCCAATCCGCCCGATGTTACCAAGATCTTCCCGCCGGTCCCGACCGAATTTGACGCGGCCGAGATCAAGCCGAGCGCGCCGGCAGCGCCCGGGAGAGGCGCCAATGTTCCGGTAATCAAGAATGGCCGCGTGATCATTCCGGGCATCACCCTGGAGAACCTCATTGTTGTCGCCTGGGACATAAACCAAAACGAATTGATCGGGGCGCCGAAATGGCTCGACTCGGACCGTTTCGATGTCATCGCCAAGGCTCCCGACGGGGTGGCCCTGGGCGATCTCACACCTACTAATACCCGCTCCATTCCGGTCAACATCGATGCGTTGCGGCCCATGCTGCGAGCGCTTCTGATCCAGCGATTCAAGCTCGCCGTCCACACCGAAGACCGGCCGAAATCCGTGTACACGCTGGTGGCCGTAAAGCCGAAACTCCAGAAGGCCGATCCTGCCGGCCGCACCAAGTGGACCGAAGGTCCCGCGGCCGACGGCAAGGATCCGCGGAACTCCAATCCCGTGTTGGGGAGATTGGTGACGTGCCACAACATGACCATGGCGCAATTCGCGCACCTGCTACAGGAAATTGCCCCGGGCTATATTCACGATGATGTCGTGGACGCTACCGGTCTCGAGGGGAACTGGGATTTTACCTTTAACTTTAGCGGTGCCGGCCAGCTCCAAGGCGGCGGAAGGAGCGGAGACGGCCCTCCCGCCGGTCCCGGCGGCGCGGACGCGGCGCCCGACCCGACCGGCGCCCTCTCGCTCCTGGATGCCCTTCCGAGGCAACTCGGGCTGAAACTGGAGATGCAGAAGCAGCCGAAGCCCGTCCTGGTGATCGATCACGTGGAACAAAAGCCGTCGGAGAACTGACGAAGGGCTGCGTCCTTCAAAACCGGGCTGCCGCTGGAGTTTGGCCATTCACTGCATGTTGGCCAGCCCCGGTGGGGCAGGATGGCATCCTGCGGACCGATTGGCAATCGGTCCAGCCGGGCGCAAGCCCGGCATAGCCGTGCGCAAGCCCGGCCTTAAAGGAGAGCTCCGCCCGCCTTCGACAGCCCTGGCGGGTTGCCGGAAGTCAGAATGGCGCCGGCCAGCGGCGATGTGAGAATCTAATAAAGCGATGAGTGACGCTCTCGACCGATCCTTTTCGGTCCGGCTGGATTGCCATTATCTGCTCCGCGTCCCGGACGTCGTCGATGCGCGAACGCCGCTGGTCGTTACCTTGCACGGGTTCGGGGCCAACCCCGAAGGCATGCTGCACCTCACCGCTCGCCTGTTCGATACCCCACCGCTCATCGCGGCGCTACAAGGGCCGTATCAGTTCTTCCTGGGAGCGAAGAACCGGGAGGTAGGCTACGGCTGGATCACCAGCCGCCACGCCGCCGAGTCAATCCGCCTGCATCGCGACATGGTGTTGCATGTGTTGGATGAAGCGGGAAGTCAGTTCGGCATCCCGCCGGCCCGGCGCCTGCTGGCCGGCTTCTCGCAGGCCGTGGCGCTGAATTATCGCCTCGCCGCGACTTTCCCAGGCGCCATTCGCGGCGTCATCGCGATCTGTGGCGGCCTGCCGGGCGATTGGGACGAAGGCGCCTATCAGCCAGTCAGTGCGGCCGTCCTCCACATCGCGCGGCGCCAGGACGAATATTACCCGCCGAATGTCACCGGGGATTATCCGGCGCGCCTCCGCCGCCGCGCGGCCGACGTCGAGTTTCATCTGCTCGATGGCGGCCACCACATACCGTCCGACGGTGCCAGACTCGTGGGACCGTGGTTGCAGCGAATCCTGCCCTGACAGCCCCTACCGCAGCAGCGCCGACGCACACCACAACAGAGGCGCCTGCCCATGCAGATCGCCGATGTTACGCTTGCGATCCAGGTAATATTGCAAATCGTTTAACTTATTAGTGCCTTCGCATACGTTACTAATATCGCCGTCGGAGTTAATATAGCCGGTCAGCGCCAGCCACGCCTTGCGTGCCGCCGGGCCGTACGTCTTCTCCTCCAGCCAGCCATTCTTGACCCCGGTGATCATGGCGAAGGTAAACATTCCCGTGCTGGACGTCTCCGGCCACGCTTCCGGATGGTCGATCAACTGCTTCCACATGCCGTCGGCGCCCTGGTACTTCAGCAGCGTGTCCATCATCTTGACGTAAGCCGCCAGAATCGCCGCCCGCTTGGGGTGTTCCTTGGGCAGCGACCGCAACATTTCGGCCATCCCCACGGCCACCCAGCCGTTGCCGCGGCCCCAGTAGAACGGGACGTCGGGAGCGTGGTAGAACAGGCCGTTGGGCTGCTGCAATTTTTCGAGATACGCGGCCATTTCCTGCGCCGCGCGGTCGAGATACTTGCGGTCGCCGGTGGCGCGATAGGCCTGCACCTGCACCGCCGTAATCATGAACATATCGTCGATCCAGAAGCGCGTCTCGGAAGTCAGC
>CAZARO010000579.1:0-4518 GCA_964487165.1 uncultured Solibacteraceae bacterium
TCACGGCGCAGGGAGGCATACGGGTGGAGGTCCGCCCGGCGGCCGGCGGCGGTTTGCGATTCGCCGTGGAGGACACCGGTATCGGCATCGCGCCCGGCAAACGCGAGGCGATTTTCGACGCCTTTACGCAGGCCGACGGTTCCCACACACGGCGCTTCGGCGGTTCGGGCCTCGGCCTCACCATCACCCGCCGGCTGGTGGATCTGATGGGCGGTGAACTGCACCTCGACAGCGAGCCCGGCCGCGGAAGCTGCTTCTTCTTCGAAGTGCCCATGCCAGCCGCCGCGGAGCCCGCTTCCCCGGCAGCTGAGGCCAACCCGCCCGCCAGCCGGACGACTGCGGCCGCGCTCCCCAAACTGCACGTCCTGGTGGCCGAAGATAACGCCATCAATCAGAAGGTGATCGATTCGATGCTCCGGCGGCAGGGTTGGAGCGTGCTTCTGGCGGGCAACGGCAGGCTGGCCTGCGAGGCCTTCGCGCGCCAAAGTTTCGACCTGGTCCTGATGGATATCCAGATGCCAGAGATGGACGGGCTGGAGGCCACCCGCTGGATTCGCCAGCGACAGCAGGAATGCGGCTGCGGCGATCCGGTCGCCATAGTGGCCTTGACGGCGCACGCCAGCCAGGCACAGCACGATCAGTGCCTGCAGGCCGGAATGGACGGCGTGGTCACCAAGCCTATCAGTCTTCCCGTCCTGCTGAACTGCATCGCCGCGGTACTGGCGCGTCACAGCGTCCGCGCCTGAAGGTGCGGTTGGCCGATTGCCGGGGACCCTCCAGGGGTCGCCTCGTGGGCTGAAGCCCGCGCCACCAAGATGTGTCGATCCGTCTGGCGGGGTGGGCCGTTAGGGAGCAGATGGCCAAACTCCCGGGGGGCCATCAGAGGGGCCCCGGCGAGGCTTCGCAAGCCGCGGCGATTCTCGTGAACCCAAGCCGCTGAGACGCTGATCCTTCGGAGGAACGCGCCTCCGTGTCCTCTGCCACCTCTGTGCCCTCCGGTTTTGACTTTGCTTCCTCTGTGTCTCTGTGGTGAATACTCTTTTGGAAGCGGCACCAGCACCTTGACATCCGCGGCAGACGATTCCATAATGACTTTCGTTATCGAATAGAGAGTACGATGCTCGACTACCAAGATCCCGCGGTCGACCGGGACCTGTACTCCGGCCTGATGCGGCTGCACATCCTGCACCACGCGGTGGAAGGTCCCATATTCGGATTGGGCATGCTCGAAGAACTGGCCCGCCACGGATATCGCATCAGCCCCGGAACGCTTTATCCCCTGCTGCATGGCCTCGAAAAGAAGGGGTACCTGAAGGCCAAGGAGCTGCGCAAAGGCAAATCGCTCCGCAAGGTCTATCGCGCCACGCCCCTCGGCCGCAAAGCGCTGGCGGCGGCCAAAATCAAAGTCCGCGAGTTCATCGGGGAACTGTTCGAGGGGAAATAGGCATGATGAAACTCCTTGCCATGGTGTTCGCGGCCGGCATGGTTGTCCCGGCACAGCAGGCGCCGCCGGCGGAGATGACCATCGCCCAGGCGGTGGAAGGCGCCCTGCGAAATTATCCTTCCATCCGTGTGACGGAGGAACAGATGAACGCGGCGGCGGCGGGAATCCGCCTGGCGCAGACCGCGTACCTGCCGCGCGTGGATGGCCTGCTGCAAGTGAATCGCGCCACGCGGAATACCTTTTACGGCCTGCTGCTGCCGCAGGGCATCATACCTGGCGTGGATGGCGTGAAGGCCGACAGCTTCGGCTCGGTCTTCGATAGCGGCGCAGGCGTGCTGGTCGGCTGGCAGCCCTTCGACTTCGGTTTGCGCCGCGCCAATGTGGCTGCCGCCGCGGCTACCCGCGATCAGGCGCAGGCAGCGCTCAACCGCACCCGCTACGAAGTTTCGGTGGCCACGGCCGACGCCTTTCTAACCGTGATCGCGGCGCGGCAAACTGCGGAAGCGGCGCGGGCCGCGGTGGAGAGCTGGCAGGTGATCGGGCGCAGCATTCACGCGCTGGTGAGCGCGCAACTGCGGCCGGGAGCCGACGAATCGCGCGTGGAGGCCGAATTGGCGCTGGCCCAAACGCAAGTCGCGCAAGCCGAGCAGGCCATCGAGGTGGCGCGCGCCACGTTGAACGAATTCGTGGGCGCCGAGGTGAACCTGAATCCCGGCCGATTGATGGAATCGCCGCCCGACGTCCCCGACCCTCCCTTCGACGCCGCCGGCAATCCGCTAGCGCGCGAGCAGACCGCCGCGATTGCGCAGCAGCAAAGCCGGCTCGATGCTCTGGGGCGAACTTACTATCCGCAGTTCCTGGTCCAGGGAGTGGCGTCGGGCCGCGGCACCGGCCTGGAGACCGATGGCGCGCGGTTGGGCGGACTGAATGGGCTGGTCCCCACCGTGCCGAATTACGGCGTGGGCCTCACGGTCACGTTCCCCGCGATGGACCGGTTTGCGCTCCGCCAGCAGGAGGCCATGCAGACGGCCAACATGCGAGCGCAGGAAGCGCAAGCCCAGGTGATCGCCGCCAGGCTGCGTGCGCAATTCAACACTGCGATGGCTATGCTCGCCGGCGCGCGCAAGATAGCGGCGAATACTCCCGTGGCGGTCTCGTCCGGCCGAACCGCGGTGGAACAGGCAACGGCGCGCTATCAATCGGGGTTGGCGCCCATCGACGAGGTCGCGCAGGCGCAGCGCCTGCTGGCGCAAGCCCGCATCGACGACGCCCTGGCACGGCTCAACGTATGGCGGGCGCGGCTGCAGGTGGCCACGGCGCGGGGCGATATCCAGCCGTTTCTCGATGAGGTAGTTCGCTAATGAGGCGCGCGGAATCGAGTGACGTCGAGCGGCGGGTTAACAACCCGCGGCGGGTTGCCAACCTGCCCCACAGGTCCGGAAAGGGAAGAGCATGCGTCTCGTCTTAGCCGCGCTTCGCAGGCCCGTCACGGTGGTGGTGGCGCTGGTTGCGATTGCCCTTTGCGCCATCCTCGCCGTGCAGCGAATGCCCGTCGACATCTTCCCCCAGGTGGGAGATCCGGCCATCTTCGTGGCGCAGCCATACAGCGGCATGGATCCGGCGCAAATGGAAGGCTACCTGACGTTCTACTACGAGTATCATTTCCTGTACATCACGGGCATCGATCACGTGGAGAGCAAAAGCATCCAGGGCGCGGCCCTCATGAAGCTGGTGTTTCATGAGGGCACCAACATGAGCCAGGCGATGTCGGAAACCGTCGGCTACGTGAACCGCGCGCGCGCTTTCATGCCGCCGGGAACGGTGCCGCCCTTTATCACGCGTTTCGACGCCGGCAGCGTGGCCGTCGGCCTTCTGGTATTCAAGAGCACGGCCCACACACAGGGCGAGCTGCAGGATTACGCCATCAATCGCGTGCGCCCCCTGTTTGCGACCCTGCCCGGCGTTTCGGCGCCGCCTCCCTTCGGCGGGAACCAGCGGACCATCGTCGTCACGCTCGACCCCGGCAAGCTGCAACAGTATCGAATTTCGCCCGAGGAAGCCATCCAGGCAGTCAGCAAATCGAGCGTCGTGATGCCTTCGGGCAATATGTGGACCGGAAAGATCGAACGCATCGCCCGCACCAATTCCGCCCTGGGCGCCAACCTCGCGGAGTTGCTGGACACGCCCATCCGCCCGGCTGCCGGGACCAGCGTCTACCTGCGCGACATCGGAACCGTCGAGAATGGCACCGACATCGTGAGCGCCTACGCGCACGTGGATGGCAAAAGGACGGTCTACATTCCCGTGACCAAGCGCGCGGACGCCTCCACGCTGGCCGTGATCGACGCCGTGAAGGCGGCCATCCCGACGTTCCAGAAGGTGCTGCCCGAAGACGTGGAGGTCAGCCTGCAGTTCGATCAATCGCCCTACGTGCTCAATTCGCTCCGCGGGCTGGTGACCGAAGGCCTGCTGGGCGCCGCGCTCACGGGCTTGATGGTGCTGATTTTTCTGCGCGACTGGCGCAGCGCCGCGATCGTCATTATGAACATCCCGTTCGCGCTGCTGGCCGCCGTGGTTCTGCTCTGGCTGACGGGCCAGACCATCAACATCATGACGCTGGGAGGGCTGGCGCTGGCGGTGGGCGTGCTGGTGGATGAGGCGACGGTCGAGATCGAGAACATTCACACCCAAATGCTCCCCGGCGTTTCGCGCGCGCGGGCGGTGATGGAGGCATGCAGCCGCACGGCCATGGCGCGCTTGCTCTCCATGTTTTGCATTCTCGCGGTCTTCGTACCTTCGTTCTTCATGGTGGGGGTGAGCCGGCAGCTTTTTGTTCCGCTGTCGCTGGCGGTGGCCTTCTCGATGATCGCTTCGTACCTGCTATCGAGCAGCCTGGTGCCGGTGTTCTCCACCTGGCTGATGCGCGAGGCCCACCGCGGCGAGGAGCATGGCCTTCTGCGCCGATTGTATGAGCGCTATTTGCGCGGAGTGTTGCGGTTCCGTTGGCCGCTGGCGATGGTCTACCTGCTTTCCGCCGCGGGACTGCTCTACGTTCTGCTGCCGCGCATGGGAAC
>CAZARO010000580.1:0-4517 GCA_964487165.1 uncultured Solibacteraceae bacterium
TTCTCGTTGTGCCGGCAAGCCTAATCGATTCAGAGGCCTGCGCCCCATTCTGACTCCTGGCTCCTGACTCCCTCGACTCCCATATCCCGCAGGGATATCAAGGCGAAGCCTTGACTAGTTAGACTCATGTATGAAAGTACATGAAGCCGCCACCCATTCCCCTGGAAAAAATCGAGGTGCTCGAGCCGGTGTGCCTGCGCGCCACCGTGCCCGACTCCTATCGCGATAGCAACGGACACATGAACGTCCGCTGGTACATCGCCCTGTTCGACGATGCGGGCGATACGCTGCATGACTGGATGGGGCTCACGCCGGCCTATCACGCCGCCCACGGCACCGGCACTTTCGACCTGGAATACCATGTGCATTTCATCAGCGAAGTGCTGCCGGGAGAAGACATCGCGGTCTACATCCGGCTGGTGGCATATTCTGAAAAGCGCCTGCACTACGTGATGTTCCTGGTCAACACCACGCGCGCCAAGCTGGCCGCCACGTTGGAGTGCATCAACGCGTTCGCCGACCTGCGCGTGCGCCGGACCGCGCCGTGGCCGCCCGAAGTGGCGGAGAAGCTTTCCGCGGCGGTAGCGGCGGACGCGCGGCTCGATTGGGCCGCGCCGCTGAGCGGTAGCATGCGCGCCTGATTCTACTCTTGCCCGCCGCCAGGACCGGTAGGCGGACCGCCGGGCCCCGCGGGAGCAGCGGTGGGTGTGCCGCCCGGCACGCCCGGACCGTTGGGCGTAACGCCGCCGGGACCCATCGGCTGCTGCGGGGTTCCGGCCGTGCCGGTCACGGGGTTCGGTGGAGCGCGCCACTTGGTCGCATCGAAGATGTACTCCCACTCGTTGATCTTGGTGCGCTGATTGATCACCATGATCCCTTCCGCTTCGTACTTGCTGGCCACTCCGGCCACACCGCCGCCGATGGTTGACCCGGGCATGCCGCAGGGCATGCCGCCGGGCCGCGGCGTGGTGAGAAGGTTGGCGATCATGCCGGCGGCGGCGGATTGCGCATTCGCCTGCGCCGTCCCCGGAGCACCGCCGGGCGCTCCGAATCCCGACGCGCCTCCGGACCCCTGTGCCATTCCGGGAATGCCACCGGGAACTTGTTGCCCCGACGCCGACGTCGACGCCGGTGCGCAGGAGCCGATAAAAGCGTTGCAGGGTTCCGGCTGTTGGCTGCCGTTGGCTCCGGTCGCGCCGGGCTGCCCCGGCAGTCCGCCCGGAGTGAGCGCGCCGGGTGACCCGGGAATCGGCGGCAATCCGTTAGCGCCGCCCGCGCCGCCCGCGTTGCCCGGCGAGGCACCGGGTGGAGCGTTCGGATCGCCCGGCGCGCCCGGCTGTTGCGTGTCGCTGGGTCGGCGATTCATGGCCCGCGTCACGCCTCCGGCGGCGGTGCCGTTAGCCCCCGTGTCCATGAATGCCTGCTGCGAAATGTAGTCCTGCGTCGGCCCCATGGTCGATGTGGATTGCGATTGCGTTCCGTTGGCCGGGTTCCCCGCCTGGGTGGTGACGGAGTCCGTCAATACTCCGCCGTTGATGTGTACCAGGCGCCATTCGTCCTTGCCCGTCATGGGATCCACATAGCGGTGCCGCAGATAGCGATGATTATTGAAATTCTCCAACTCGTCGAGCGAGGCCGGATAGCGGCGCGTGGGGTTGTTGGTCTTATCGGTGACGAAGACCTGGATGGCACGCTTGAACTGGTTGCCGCGGTCCACCAGCAGCATCTCCCGCTGGCGCTCGGCTTCGAAGGCCACGCGCGGTATTTCGAAGTACAACGTGATGGCCACGCAAGCGGCCAGCAGAAACACCAGCAGCATGGCAAAGCCCGATTCCCTGCGGTGGCGTTTCATCCGGTGTTCTCCTTTTCCATGTTGACCGGCTGCCGGCGCTTGTCCTGGGTATCTTCCACCACCACCCTATCCACGCTGATCTGCACAATCCGAAAGCGCTTCTTGACCACCTCCCCTTCGTCGGCCATGAAGATCTCGTCCAAGTCGGGCGACGATCCGGGAATAATAAAGTACGCGGTGCGCTTGCCATCCGGGTGGACGGCGGACGTCCCGTAGAATTTGAACGGGACTACCAGCGGCGGCAGCGGTGGTGGTGGACCTGGCGGACCCGGCGGCGGTCCCGGCGCTCTCGGGCCATAGAATTTCGCCACCAGCGGCTCAGGCCCCTTGAGTACGGCGGCGGTTTGCGTCACCGGCGGCGTTTTCGAGATCTGGAACAGGTCGCGCTGTCCTCCCGCCGGCGGCACTTTCATGGCCCTCTCCAGCAGATCGAAGCGGATGGTCGGATCGACAGTGCTGACGTCGACGCGATCTTCCTTCTTCTTTGCCTGGAAAATCGGGTGGAACTCGCCGCTCTTGGACTTCGACGAAGTCCCTCGCCCCACTTTGTTCTTGGCCTGCGAGATGTCCGGGCCGGAGCTCTTCTCGGGCGCCGGCACCGTCCCCGTCGCTTCGGAGGCGTCCGGACGGGCGGAAG
Organism: uncultured Solibacteraceae bacterium; assembly: GCA_964487165.1. Taxonomy (GTDB): domain Bacteria; phylum Acidobacteriota; class Terriglobia; order Bryobacterales; family Bryobacteraceae; genus PALSA-129. The sequence continues at coordinate 2,490 of CAZARO010000580.1, forward strand.
CCGGCGTCACCGTCTTGTACGTCGGCCCCGAGAAAAAATTCGAGTACACCATGTACGCCGCCAGCACGCCGAGCACCGTCAGGGCGTAGACCGATTTCTTGTTTTCGGCCCCGATCTTCATTCCACCGTCCCCGAAGCGTCGCGGACGAACGCCAGCACCTTCAAATTCACGTTGAGATTCTGCTGCGCCGAAACCACGACCTTCTGGTTCTGCTGCTGCTGCGGCGCATTCAAGCTCATCTCGTCGATAATCCAGAAGCGTGGCGACTTCTCGAGCGTGTTAACCAGTTTGGACAATCCGGCGTAATCGCCCTCAAACGGCGCCCCTATGGACATCATCTGCAAGGTATCGCTGCCCTCGATTTCCTGGTACGCAAAGGTATCCGGCAGCACGCGGACACCGGCGTCGGCGGCCGCTTTACTCAATTCCTCCACCATGATGGCCGGCGCCTCGCGCTTCTCCATGATGTACTTGTCCAGAAACTCGTCGCCTTCGGTGCGCGCGATTTCGATCTTGGCGACGTGCTGTTTGCTCTTCTCCAAGGCGGCCTGCAATTGCCGCAACTGCGAACTCAAGTGCGCCTGGTCCCGCCGCAGATCGTCGGCCGAGCCGCCGAAGGGCTTGAAGGCGATTACCGCCGCCACCAGGTTCGCCGCCAGCAGGACGCCAATCAGCACCCGCATGACGATGCGCGGGTCCTTGAGGGACGCGCCGAAGGACATGCTCTTCAAGCGGATTTTCGGCGCCAGCGCGAGCTTAGAGCTTTTGGGCATAGGTCACCGCCAGGGCGAAACGATACAACGGTTCCGTCTGCGAGGGAGGCGTCTGGCTTTTCGGTACGGCCGCGCCGAATTTCGAATCGTTGGCGAATGCCCGCAGGGCGTCCACCAGCGGCACCAGCTTCTCTGACGCCAGCGTCATATCCAGCGTCACGCGCCCTTGATCGTCCACCGACGGAGCGATGCGCGTGAGTTTCACGTTATACGGAATGGTCTTTTCGAGGTCGGTAAAGATCTGGTTCCAACTGATGCCCTTGCGCAGCAGCAGGGTATTGATGAAGACGCTGCGCTCCAGCACGGTTTCGTTTTCGGGCTTGTGGATCACCGCGTTCAGCTTGGCCTGCTGATCCTGAACGGCCGCCACCTGCCGCTTCAGCCCGGCCACTTCATGGCGCACATCGCCCAGTTGCTGATTGTCCTCGTTGGCCAGGTGGATCAACACGCCCAGGCTGGCCACCAGCAGCAGGCACACCAGGATCGAGGCGACCACCATGGGCCGGTCGCGGCGGAACGGCTGACTCGCCAGATTGATCGCGATCTTCATATCAGTTGTTCCTGGCCACCGAGCGCAAATACCCCAGCAGCCCCGCGTTATGTTCGCCCGGCACTCCCAGCGGCGACCGCATCTCGTCCACTTCCACCGCCAGTTCCTGCTGGAACAGCCGCCGGGCCTCTTCCGTCCGCGCGCCGAATCCGCAGAGCAGCAATTTTTCCGCGCGCCCGCCCAGGTTGTCCTCCATATAGACGAACGTGGGCACCAGAATGGCGGTAACATCCTCCAGCTCGGAGGTCGGCAGTTCCAGGCAGCGCACCAGCTTGAGCGTGCTCTTGTCCCGCACCAGCAGGGTGATCGAGCGGCCGGTGAGCTTGGCGATCATCGTCAGTCCGCCTTCCGGCGCCAGCTCGAGCGCGGCCAGCGAGGAGGTGGTCACCAACCCCGGATTCAATCCCGCTGCGCGAAACGGAGCCTCGAATCGCGAGACGATTTCGAGCGGCGCCATCACCACCACCACGTCCACCCGCTTGGGGCCCGGCTGCGCCACGAAACTCACCGCCGCGGTCTCCACGTCGAAGGGCACGCTGCGCTTCAGCCGGAAGCGGATCAGCCCCAGTTGCTCCTCCATGTCGGCGGGAAAGGTGTCGAAGTCGAGTACCGTGGTGCGCGTACTGAAATCCGGCAAAATGAGCGTGGCGTCGCGGCCTTTGCGCGCCGAGGTGCCCGTGAACGCCGACAATACCCTGAAGCTG
>CAZARO010000581.1:0-4515 GCA_964487165.1 uncultured Solibacteraceae bacterium
GAACTGGCGGCGCACCTTGATTTTGGCCGCGTCCCGGCGTGCGGCGGCCAGGTCGTAGGCGAGCTGCATGCGCAGCCAGGTCTCTTCCGTGCTGCCGAACGCTTTCGTTAGCCGGATCGCCATTTCCGGGCTGATGCCGGACTTGCCATTAACGATCTTGTTGAGCGTCTGCCGGGTGACACCCAGAACTTTTGCTCCGGCTGTCACCGACAGACCCAGAGGTTCCAGGCAATCATGCCGGACGATGCGGCCGGGATGGACGGGGTTTTTCATTCGAGAACCGTCAGGATTCGTTCGGCCGTCTCCCGTAAACTGGATTTTATCAGTTGAGGGAGTTGCAATGTTCGGCTGATCGACCGCTCCCTCGCGGTCGCGGCTCGGTAGGCTCTGGCAAACACAGAGACGCCATTCTGAGCCGCGCGCGCAAGCAAACGGTTCTTCGAATTTCGCAACTCGCTCAGTTGTCAAGCTCTTCGTAGGAGGTGGATCAGCTTATCACGTAGTGGACGGCCGGGAGAGTACACCGAAGCACTGCGATGCGGCCTTCCGAAGGCGAATCTGCTCTGCCTCACCGTCAAGTTCGGCGCCATCCGGAACCGCGGCCCCCGATGTCTTCTGCCGGACGTGGACTACGCGCTTCATGCATTATCAGGGTACAGCGCTTCGAAGCCCACGCGCTAGAGCCCTCGCAGCACCACGGTCGGATCGATGCGGGCAGCGCGCAGCGCGGGAACGCACGCCGCTATCAGTCCCACGAGAGTGAGAAACAGCGCCGCGCTCGCGAAGATCAGCGGGTCCGTCGCGCTCACATTCACCAGCAGTCCCGCGGTCACGCGAGTGAGCGCCGCCGCCACCGCTACTCCCACCGCGATGCCGAGCAGCACGATGCCCATGGCTTGCCGGAGCACTAATGCGAGCACGTCCCCCGGTTTCGCCCCGAGCGCCATCCGGATGCCGATCTCCTGCGTGCGCTGCGCGATGGAATACGCCATCACGCAGTAGAGCCCGACGGCCGCCAGCCCCAGCGCGAGCGCGCCCAGCATGCCGAGCAGCGATGCCGCGATTTTCTGCGCGAACAGCGAAGCGGTGATGTACTCGGTGAGCGGAGTGGCGTCGAACACGCCCACGTTGGGGTCCATTTGCCGGACTTCGCGGCGCATTACCGCCAGCGCGGTGTTCGCATCGCCGGTGGTGCGCGCGTAAAACGCGATCCCCAGCTCTTCGCGGTACACCTGGCGGAACGGCACGTAGAAGAGCGCGCGCTGGTTCTCATTCGGTTCGTGATATTTGGTGTCTTTGACGACGCCCACGATGGTGAACCACTTTCCCCAGCCGTGGACCCTCCGGCCGATCGGGTTTGCGCCGCCGTAGAATCGTTTCACGAACCGTTGGTTGACGATCATGGCCGGCTGCGATTTCGGGTCGTCCTGCTCGGTGAAATCGCGCCCCGTGAGCAGCGGAATGCGCATGGTATCGAAATACCCCGGCGCGACAACCGTGCGGTAGATCTTCATATTCTCGCTGGCGTCGGGCACGTAACCCTCAACGTTGAGGTCTTCCCAGGAGCCATCGTCGAAGCCCAGCGGGATGTAGTCCGCGTAGCTGACCGCGGCGATGCCGGGCTGCGATTCGAGACGCTGGCGCAGGCGGGCGCAAAACTCGATGCGGTCCGGGACCTTGTAGCCCGCCGTCGAAAGGTATAAGTGCGAGACCAGTACGCCGCGCGCGTCGAACCCCGGATTGATCTGCCGCGCCATTTGAAAGCTGCGCGCGAACAGCCCCGCGCCGATGACCGCTACCAGCGCCATGGCGACCTCGGAGATCACCAGCAGGCTGCGCACGCGATGCGAACCGGCACCGGGCGATCCGCTGCGCCCGCCCTCTTTGAGCGTGCCGTTCAAATCGATGCGTGCGATTTGCAAAGCTGGCGCCATGCCCGACGCCAGGCTGGCGGCGACGCAGAGCACAATGGTGAAGAGCAGAACCCCGGCGTTCATCTGCACGTCCAGCGATACCGGAATTCCGGCGGGCGGCACGAGGTAGCCCAGCGATTGGCTCAGCCACATGGCCAGCGGCGCGCCTACGATGGCCGCGATGCCTGCGAGCACCAGGTTCTCGACGAAGAGCTGGCGCGCAATCCGCAGGCGTCCGCCTCCCAACGCCAGCCTCAGCCCGTATTCTTTCTGGCGCGATGTGGACCGCGCCAGCAGCAGGTTGGCCACGTTCGCGCAGACAATCAGCAGCACCACGCCGCAGACCCCCATCAGGATCCGGAGGGGCGCGCCCAGGGTGCTTTGCGCGCCGAAATGACTTTCCGCAAGCGGCAGGACCGATCCGCCGATCCCCTTGTTCGTGTCCGGATTGTCCTTGGCCAACTGCTGCGACAGGGCAGCGGCTTCCGCCCGTGCCTGGGCGGCGCTGGCGCCCGGCTTGAGCCGGCCGACACCGAAGAACATGCGCGATTTCCGCTCGTTCAGCATCCAATCGGGCATCACGTTGAGCTGTGGCGCCATCATGACGGGCGCCCAGAGCTCGAAGGAAAGCCCCGACACGCAACCCCGAAAGTCCGCCGGCACCACGCCGACAATCGTCAGTTGCTGGCGGTTGACGCGAATAGTGCGGCCGAGAACGGCCGGATCGCGCTGGAAGCGCCGGTTCCACAAACTTTCGCCGATCACCGCGACGGGATAACCGCCCTGCCTGTCGCCGTATTCATCGGGCGAAAAGGTGCGGCCCAGAATCGGCTTCACGCCCAGCACGGCGAAATAGTTCCCCGAAACCAACTCGCCCCAGACGCGCTCGGCATGCTCTTCTTCGCCCACACTCAACGCGTTAGGGGTGGCCACGGCCAGGCCCGAGAGCAGCCTCAGGTGGTCGCGGTAATCGCGATAGTCCGGATAGGAGTTGGGGATGAACTCGCCGTTGGGGGTGGTGGTTTCGAACGACACCAACTGGCTGCCATCGGCTACGCCGGGCAGCGGCTGGAGCAGCACCATCTCGATCCAACTGAAGACGGCGGTATTGGCGGCGATGCCGACGGCCAGCGTGAGCACGGCCACCAGCGTGAAGCCGGGGCTTTTGCGCAGCATGCGAAAGCCGTAACGAAAATCCTGCAGCAGGCTCATGGCGGTCCCCTGAATGGCAATTGCGTTACCACGTTGCCACCGGCAATTGCTGGTGTTACGGCTACGGATCGCGGCGGCGGTGTCCGCCTTTGGGACCGCTCTCGCCGGAAGCGAACACATTGCCTTGTTTGTATCTGTCCGCCTTGATAGAATCGACCGATGTTCCACCGGTCGGCCCGCCTTCCCCTCGATTTCCTTTTCTTCGCCAGCGGTTACCATCGTCGATACCGCCGGTACGCGCGCTCATCGCCGGTGGTACTTGCATTTACCATCGTTCTGTCGGCCCAAGCCCAAACGCTAAAAACCGGCGTAACCGTACCGCGCCCAATCGTCTTTGTCCCGAACCACGGACAAGCGCCGGCCGGCGTCCTTTGGCAGGCGCAAGGCCAGGGATTCGAGGCGTCGTTCCGCAGGGATGGCTTCGCTTTGCGCATCATGGGAGCAAAGGGAGAACAGAACCTTTCGCTGGTGGGTATCGACAAGAAAAGTGTCCTCGGTCCGCTGGATCCGCAGCCGGGAAAAATCAACCTCTTCCTTGGCAAGGACCAGTCTCATTGGGTGCGGGGCCTGCCGACCTTCGCCCGCTTGAGGTATCAGAACGTCTATCCCGGAATCGATCTGCTGTTCTACGGCAACCAGGGTAAGCTGGAGTACGATTTCGTGGTCGTTCCCGGGGCCGACCCGGACCTGATCCGGCTGCGGCTGGATGACGGCGGCCCGTCGCGAATCACCGATCGCGGGGAACTCCAGATGGGTGAAGGTGCCAGCGCGGTATTGCACCGGCCGGTGTTGTATCAGAACTTAGAAAACGGCAAGCGCCTCATTGAAGGCAAATTCGTCCGCAGTGCGGGGAACACCGTCGCCTTCCGTTTTTCCAGCTACGACACCCGCAAGCCGCTGATCATCGATCCGGCTCTCAGTCTTTTGTATTCCACATATCTCGGCGGGTACCATGATGACGAAGCCACCGCGATCGCTCTCGACGCACAGAATAATTCGTACATCCTGGGATATTCCCAATCGCCGAATTATCCGGTTACCAGCAACGCCTACCAGCAGCAACGGGCGAATCCTACGCAGTTCATCTACAATGTTGTACTAACCAAGCTCGACTCCTCCGGCGTCTTGCTTTTTTCGACTTTCCTGGGCGGCAGCACGGACGATACGTCGGGTGGAATCGTACTCGATTCACAAGGCAATGCCTATATCACCGGATTCACCGAATCCATTGATTTCCCGGTGACCGCCAACGGGTACCAGACTACGTTTCCGGCTGGCGCCCCCAGTAGTGCGTTCCTCGCGGAACTCAGCCCCGACGGTTCCACGCTGGTGTATTCATCGTTTTTTGGAGGAGCGGGCGGAGCCGGACCATCGAGCGCCGCTCCCGGTT
>CAZARO010000582.1:0-4512 GCA_964487165.1 uncultured Solibacteraceae bacterium
CAGGCCAGTTCGAGCCGGCACGCGAACAGCTTCACCTGGCCACGGTTTTGGCTTTGAATGACGCCTTCTACCAGGTGCGCGAGGCTGAGGCGCAGGCCTTTTTCGGCTTGTACCGGGCAGAAATCGAAGCCAACGGCCTGGACGATCTCCTGCAGCGCTTCGTGCGCATCCTCACGCGCACATTTCGTGCTTCCACCGGGCGATTGCTTCTGCTGGACCGCCCGCCGCGCGGCCAACTGGCGCGGCCTTTATATATAGAGCGCGGCCAGGTGCGCGAACAGCTTATCGCCGACCCCGACATGCGCGGCCAATTCGCTTCTTACTGGTCTTTTCCGATGCGTCCGGCGGCTTTGCTGCAGTTCGGTTTCAGCGGGCGCTATCCATGGCTGCCGAGAGAGATGACGCTCCTCGATGCCGTGGCGGAGCGCTGCCAGGAGGCCATCGAAAAGGTGCGCCTGGAGGCCGAAATCCGCCGTCTGGAGGCCGAGGCCCGCCGGGCGGAGGAAGAGGAACGCCGCCGGATCGGCCGCGAGTTGCACGATGAGGCCGGGCAGTCGCTGTTGCTGCTGCGGCTGCAACTGGAGATGATGGAGCGCGACGCCGGCGCCGAAATGCGGACGCGCCTGGCGGAGGCGCGCGGCATTGCGGAACGGACAGTAGAGGAATTGCGGCGCATGGTGGCGGCGCTGAGCCCCACGGTGCTGGAGCGGCTCGGCCTCGAGGCTGCTCTCCGCCAACTGGCGGGGCGCTTCCGGAAAACGCATCCGGCGGCTATTCGCGTGCGCCTCTCGGGTGCTTGCGAAGGTCTTTCCCGGCAGTCTCAAGAGGTAATCTACCGCGTCGCGCAGGAATCGCTACAGAATGTAGCCAAACATTCCCAGGCGACTCGTGTAAACCTTTTGCTGCATTCCACCGATAGAATTATCAGGTTGAGCGTTTCGGATAACGGAGCCGGCTTTGCAAAAGAAGCGGCTTTGAGCAAACCGATGTCATTCGGACTGGCAGGTATGCGGGAGCGGGCTGCGCTGCTCGATGGAAACCTGGCCATTCGCAGTACGCCCGGTAAGGGCGTCACGGTAGTGCTCCAGTTGCCGCAAGACTCTGCCGCGGGGACACATCATGGCCAAAATTCGCATATTGTTAACTGACGATCACACTTTGTTCCGGCAGGGAATCCGAACGCTGCTTTCGGCGGAGCCGGACCTGGAAGTTGTGGGCGAAGCGGGCAACGCTGCCGACTCGGTAACGGCCGCCCGGCAGCTTCATCCCGACATTGTCTTGATGGATATCGGAATGGCCGGCATGAGCAGCTTCGAAGCTACCCGCCAGATCCGGAAAGAGCGCCTGGAGACAAAGGTCGTCTTTCTGTCGATGTATGACGATGAAGACTACCTGGCCGAGTGCATGGAGATCGGCGCCAGCGGCTACATTCTGAAAGACAATCCGGCGGACCAGTTGATCACCGCCATCCGCGAGGTCCATCGGGGAGGCAGTTACCTGAGCCCCCGTCTGCTCACCCGTCTGGTGGACGGTTTTCGCGGACAGGGGCCCAATGTAGGGCGGCAGCCGCGCTTCGGCACGCTGACCAAACGCGAACGCGAGATTCTCAAGATGCTGGCGGAAGGCAACTCCGTGAAGGAAATCGCCACGGGGTTCGACTTGAGCGTCAAAACCGTAGAAGCGCACAAATTCAACCTGATGCGCAAATTGGACATCCACAATAAGGCGCAACTGGTGCAGTACGCCATCCAGAAGAAGGTCATCCGGCTGATGGATCCCGCCAACGTCTAGGCCGCGTCCCGGCGTCCACGTGTGTCTCTACTGACACGCGCGCTGCGCAGCGTAAGTCATTGTGAATCAACCGATTCGGCCGTGGCGCCCGATCTGCTTCTTCCCTCCGCGCAGGAGGTTGGGAAGATGCTCAACGCAGAAGATCAAATCAGGAAACTGGCGGCCGTGACGGGCGTGATGTTCATGGCCACCGCCGAAGCGCTGGCGCAGGACCAAGGGCCGCGCCCCGCACGAAGGATTGTCATCAGCATTACCGACCGTAAGTTGGCGGTCCTCGAATCCGACCGCGTCGTGAAGGTCTTCCCGACGGCGGTGGGCGCGCCGCAATCGCCCAGCCCGGTCGGCACCTACAAAATCGTCACCAGCATCCCCCACCCTACCTGGTATTACAGAGGCAAGATCGTCGGTCCCGGAAAGAGCAACCCGCTGGGTACGCGTTGGCTGGGGCTCAGCATCCCGGGCTACGGCATTCACGGCACCAACGTTCCGTCTTCCATCGGACACAACGCGTCGCACGGATGCGTGCGCATGCGAAACCAGGATGTCGAAGAGTTGTTCGGCATGGTGGGGGTGGGCGACCAGGTGGAGCTGTATGCTGGCCGGACCCCTGAATTGGACCGGATTTTCGGCGACGCGGCAGTTGCGGTGCAGTAGGGCAGGTCAAAAAGGAGTCACTTCCATGGCCAACATTCTTGGTTGTATCTTGATGGCGGCGATCACTTTTCCCGTTTCGTTCTTCGTCGCGCGGAGTTGCCTGCGCGGCGTGATTCGGATAGTCACCGGGCCGGAGAACCGCGATGTGCTATGATCGCAGCCGTGAAGGGGTGGCACGCGGTTCTCTCCGCGCTCCTGTTCTTCTTACCGGGCGCGAAAGCCGCTGACGATGTAAGCGGCGCCGCGCGAGAGTTGGCCCGTAAGACGGCGGGGTTCGCGGGAAGAGGTGCGCCGGTAGCGGTAACGTGGCGCAATCTCTCTTCCCTGGAATCGGCCGCGGCACAGGCGCGGACGGCCTTCGAAGAAGCCTTGCAGGAGGCCGGCGTGCGCGCGGACGACAGTGCTCCGGTAGTAGGAGCGCGCGTCACCGTGTCCGAGAACGCCTCGCAGTTCCTGCTGGTGGAAGAAGCCTTCAAGGGCGAGGAGCATCAGGTCTGGATCGCTTCCTGGAAGCGCAGTGAGACGGTGACGGTGCGGCCGCCAGGCGTGGCGCTGGAGAAAAAGCTGGTGTGGGAACAGTCCGAGCAGATTCTCGACCTCGCCTTTCCGCCGGCGGGAATGCTGGTGCTGTCTCCGTCGAGTATCACGCTCTACGCCCGCAATGGCACGCAGTGGGAAGCACAACGGACGGTCCCGCTGTCGCCGCTCAAGCCCTGGCCGGCCGATCTGCGCGGCCGCTTGCGCTTGAAAGGCGCCGGTTTCCAGGCCCTTCTGCCGGGCATGCAGTGCGACGGAACCACCGAGCCATCGCTCTCCGCGGAGTGTCACCCCAGTGACGAAGCCTGGGTGCTGGAATCCGGCAGCCGGGCGCTGCTGCTGGCCGATTTCGCCCCCGCGCGCAACTACTTCGGCGGGCGCGTGATCACGCAGGCCGGCCAGCGCAAGACCGTAGCCCCGTTCTTCTCGGCAGCCAGCGTGGAATCGCAAGGCCGGACGTGGTGGCTGTTGGCATCCATCGATGGGAAGACGCAGATTTTCGACGCGGCGCTCGAACCGGCGGGCACATCTACCGCCCAATGGGGCAGCGACATCGCCGGCACGGACGCGCACTGCGGCACAGGTTCGCAGGTACTGGCGACGCGCCCGCTGGACCGCAGCCAGCCGGACGCGATTCAGGCCTATACGCTGGTGGACCGCACGGCCGAACCACTCACCGAAGCCGCCGATTTTCCGGGGCCGGTCGAGGCGCTATGGACCTCGGGCGGCAGTGCGGTGACGGTGGTGGTGCGCGATTTGCGAACGGGAAAATATTCGGCCTATGTGGTCACGGTGGTTTGTGGGGGTTAAGCAAGAAGTCGGAAGTCAGCCCGGCTACCGGTGGCGCCGGATTGTACAACCTGTGACCGAGGGCTGTGGGGCGGACCACTTAGTCCGCCCCACAGCCTGGAGTGTCACCGGTCGGGAGTCAGAAGAGGGAGTTGCAAAGTTCGAACAACCGCTTGCTTGTGCACGCGGCTCGGAATGGCGCCTCCGTGTTTGCAAGAGCCTACCGAGCCGCGACCGCGAGGGAGCGGTCGCTCAGCCGAATGCTGCAACTCCCTCACAACTCGGAATGAAATCCGCGCCACGGCGCATCGCACTGGCGTTTCTTCTGGCCATCGCCGCCTCTGCCGCCACGCGTCCGCACTACGGCGGCACGCTGCGCGTCGAAATGCGCGAGTCTCCGCCCTCGCCGGAAGTCTTCGGCGTGCCCAAAGGGTTCGTGCTGACCAGTTGGGAAGCGGGACGGCGCGCGGTCTTCACGGCCGACGACAACGCCCCTGGAGGCCGGCCGTTTCTGGACGCCGTGGAGATTCAGATGGCGCGTTCGCTGCGCGATCAATCGGTCGACCTGGAGCTGGGCAAGACCGATATCGTGGAACTCAGCCCCACGGAATTGCGGAGACAAGTGGCGGGCCGAAAAGTCTGGTCCTCCTCGCCCGTGCGCCTGATGGCGCTGGTATTCGGACCACGCATGGGCGATGCCCGCGTGCGCGAGGCCCTCGCCTTGGCGGTGGACCGCACCGC
>CAZARO010000583.1:0-4510 GCA_964487165.1 uncultured Solibacteraceae bacterium
GGCGTTCAGGGTGACCGTTTGCGCCTTGGGAGCGTTGATACGGAACGCCACGCGCCCATCGGGCTTCACTTCGGGAGAGACCACAACGGGTCCGCGTCCGCCGGCGGGGGGCGGCGCCGGTTGTGCGATTGCGAGAACTCCTGCCGCTACCGTAGCGGCGACTGCGCGCATCGTGGCGCTGCAATAGCTCATTATGAACTCCTTCAGGCCTGAGTTTAGCACCCGGACGTCCGATGCGAAGGTGCGGTTCCCCCGGGTCTCGCCCGCGGTTAGCCCCGCCCGGCTTGTCAGGTGGCCCCTGATTTCTTCGACGAAAGTGCGGTACGGGGGGCGTCCCGCGTGGTCGTAGGCGGACGGATGAGCTCGTCCTCAGGAGAATTGCAGCAGAGGGCTCCCGCGGACTGCAGAAATTGCCCGAACGCCCCAAGCGCCTAATCGACTAAGCTGTAATTATGGAGAAGACGGTTCAAGCAGTGTATGAGAACGGAGTCCTCCATCCTCTGGAGCCGCTCCCCCTGCAGGAACGCCAACAAGTAACCTTAACTGTTCACGACACGATCGGGCCATCATCGGATTCCTCGTTATTGGTTTCGCCCGAGGAGTGGTCGGCGGCGGCGCGCGATGACATTGACATTGAGGACGTCAGGAGAGCGCTATCGACAATTCAGGGCTCTCTTTCCGATACCATCATCGAAGAACGCAGAGAGCGCTGATTGCCAAATTACTTCTTCGACACGAGTGCGTTGGCAAAGCTATATCGTCAAGAGGCCGGTAGTGATTTCGTCGATCGCTTGATCTCGGAGCGGGGTTCCCGACATCTGATCTCCCGCCTCACTCTTGTAGAAATGGAATCCGTTTTTGCGCTGAAAGTCCGAATGGGGGAGATCGACCGGCAAGCGGCAGTGATGGCGCGCCGGCGACTGGAGGCCGATCTGGGCCGGCAACGGCTGCTGATGGCTGCGGTGGATGACGGGCATTTTATCGACGCCAGGCAGTTGCTCATTCGGTACGGCGCGGTCGAAGCGCTCCGCACCCTGGATGCGTTGCAACTTGCAGTCGCTCTTCGGCTGAAGCGAACCGGGCTTGTAAATGTTTTTGTCGCAGCAGATCAGAGACTCTGACGGGTGGCCATGCTCGCAGGGTTCACCGTGGCCAATCCCGAAGAGCCTTCGGTGGTGATTTGAGCGTCTGGTGCCGCGAGACTTTCCGTGTCCGATTAGTAATTATCGCCTGATGCGATAGAACGCTCTTGATAGAGAGACTTTCGCATGCCCACCCGGAACGTCAACCTGACCGAGCATTTCGACCGCTTCATTGAGACCGGCATTACCTCCGGCCGTTTCAGTAATGCCAGCGAAGTGGTGCGCGAAGGCCTCCGGCTCCTGGAGCAGCGCGAGCAGGAAGACAAAGCCAGGATCGCATCGCTTCGCGGCGCCGCCAAGGAGGGCTTTGACGCCGCTGACCGCGGCGATTATGTGATCCTCCGCTCCGATGAGGAGATCGATGACTTCGTAGATCAGGTGCGCCGCGAAGTGTCAGAAAAACTTGCCGCTGAAAAAACGCGTGCTTAAACCGCCGAATAAGTAGGATGTAAGGTTTACCGGCCCCACCAAGCGGATCTCTCTGGCCTGATGGAGAGGACCGTCCGGGAGTTTGATGACCGCGATGCCCTTCCCTCCGATACTTGCGGCTTCCGGTAATCCGACACTTTGTTTCGTGATGGCCACCCACTGCCCGCCGCTTTACTGCTCGATTTCGCCCGTCCAGCGATTGCGGTTCGCCCAGAACGGACATCGCGGGCAGACCGATCCTTCGTAATCGATGCCTTCCTCGTGCGGACAGCCCAGGATCCTATCCGTGACGATGACCGATTTGACAGCATGCTCCTGTACGAACTGGAGCATGGCGCTACCGATGGCCGGGTCCGTCCGAACGTCGCCCTCCTCCGAGAACCAACGCTCCATCGCAGCCGGATCCTCACCGTCAGCATTCACAATCCCTCGCACGCCGGTCATCGGGACCGTAGAACGCCAAGGTCGCAACCGGATAGCCGCGGAAGCCGCGGCGAGCCTTCTTTTTCAAAGGGGAATCGGAATGGCGTTTGAACTTCACAGCAAGACCAGTTTACCCGCACGGGACCGGCAACGGCTTATCCCCGTATGAATTTTTGTGGGGGCAGCCGGCGGGACCGAATTAAGGAGCGCACGATCGCATCGAAGTCCTCTTCGGAGGTCGCCGCCGCGGAACTCTCTTGCGGAAGCGATACTGCGGATGCCTTACGGGCGGGATGCTTACCGGCGGCCTGGGACCGAACGGGAAACGCCTCCCGCAGAATCTTGTTCACCCTGGCGATCGGAAAGTATTCGGGGTCGAATCGTCCGCCCCACGCGAGCATGTTTTGATGATCTTCATGCCGGAGATCGAAGAGCGCTTCGAGATAATGCTGGTAGCCGCCCATCCCTCCGACGTCTTCCGGAGGCGCGCTCCGTGCCCCCGCCACACAAGCCGGTTATCGTTTGCGAGGAACAGCCATCGAAATCGACTCGAGCAGGATGTCGTGACACCAATCGTCGCCGAAATCGTAGATATATTCGAAAGACGACCCCACGGCCGCAACAAGCTTACCTACTCTTGCCCGGCGTTCGTCTAGAACGGCGCGGCCAAACTGATCGTCTTCCGGGTCCGGAGGCCCGTAGGCTTTTCCTGCAATTCTGAATTCATGTAGGTGGTAGTTCTCCCATCCCATGACGATTTGCAAGGTGCGATGGAGCTGCGGCAAGGTCATCTGTGAGGGGACTTCGATACGGCGCCAAATCAGGGGGTCGCTCCCCGCCAGGGAGACGTTCAATTGATGGATTGTAGGCCTTGTTTTTTCCAACGTATTCCTTTCCCGGCGTACGATGGGTTTGCCGATTCTTCAGGGTACTACGGCACCTCCGGTCCTCTTTGGACTAATAATGTCCGGCGGCAGCCAACTGCCATCCCCCGCCCCCTCCCCTACAATGAAGGCTGGCCCCATGCTCTCCCGCGTCGCCGAGACCATCCGCCGCTATCGTATGTTCGAACCCGGCCAGCACGTGGGCGTCGCGGTATCGGGTGGCGCCGATTCCGTCTGCCTGCTCCACACCCTGCTGGAACTGGCGCCCCAGTGGGACCTCCGCCTGAGCGTCATGCATCTGAATCACGGACTCCGCGGCGAGGAATCCCGCCAGGACGAGCAATTCGTCCGCGACCTGGCCGCCCGGCTGTCGCTGCCGGCGTCCGTCCGCGCGGTGGACCTCGCGGCGTCGGCAGACAACCTGGAACAGGCCGCGCGCCATGCCCGCCTGGCGTTTTTCCGCGAACAAATGGCCGCTGGCGGCCTGGCGCGCATCGCTACCGGCCACACCCGCGACGATCAGGCGGAGACCGTGCTTTTCCGTTTTCTGCGTGGCGCGGGCGGCGCCGGTCTGGCCGCCATTCGCCCGGTTACCGCCGAGGGGTTGGTGCGTCCCCTGCTCGACGTCGGCCGCGCCGACATCGAGCGCTTCCTGCGCGAGCGCGGCATTGCCTGGCGCGAAGACTCCTCCAATACCAGCTTGCAATTCGCCCGCAATCGCATCCGCCACCAGTTGCTGCCCCAATTGGAGCGCGAATGGAACCCGGGCATCCGCGAGACCCTGCATCGCGCCGCCGATTGGGCGCTGGCGGAGGAGCAATACTGGGACGCCGAAATCGGCCGGATGGCGGGCCAATTCCTGATCGAACGGGACGGCGCCGTGCTGGTCCGCGCCGAGATTCTGCGCCAACTACCTCTGGCGGCGGCACGCCGGCTGGTGCGCCGCGCCCTGGAACTGGCCAAAGGCGACCTGCTGGGTGTCGATTTCTGCCACATCGCTGCGATTCTGAAACTGGCCTCGTCTCCGCTGGGGCACGGGCGGGTGCAGGCGCCCGGCGTAGCGGTTGAGCGGTCGCTCGATTGGCTTCGTTTTCTGAGTGTCGGCGGCCCGCGGGAGGCTTGCGAGGGGTATCGCCTGGCCGCTCCCGTGCCCGGCCTGGCGCGGGTACCTGGTACCGGAATCGCCATCTCCCTGGAACTGCTTGAAAAAGCGGAAACTTTGGAGCTCCCGGATTCCGTATATAATAGTGGCACGGGTTGTCTAGACTGGCGGACCCTGTCCGGTTCGCTGCAAATCCGGAACTGGAGACCGGGCGACCAGTATCAACCCAAGGGCAGCGCCGGCGAGGAAAAGATCAAAACTCTCTTCCAAAAAGCGCGGATTCCGCGATGGGAGCGTCGTCATTGGCCGGTTGTGACGGATGGGTCCGCGATCGTGTGGGCCAGACAGTTCGGTGCGGCGATGCGCTTTGCGGCCACCCCCGCCTGCACCATGGTGCTGCGGATTCGGGAGGCGGGAGCGCCGTGAGCGGAATTCAGAATCGTGGTTGGGCAGACGGCGTCTAAAGAGGTAGGGCCCTGGAGGTTTCGTGAACTCAAATATCAAACATTTAATGCTGTGGGTAGTATTGA
>CAZARO010000584.1:0-4504 GCA_964487165.1 uncultured Solibacteraceae bacterium
ATAGAAGCCACGCGCGGCGCCGGCTTCGGGTGTCAGGGTGCGTTCGCCGCGAAAGCAAGCCTCCACTAATTCGAGGATGCCCAACCCGGCTGCGGCGCGCAGATTGTTGGGGGCAACCGCATGGCGTCCCAGCAAGTCGGCGACTTCGCCGTGGCCCCAGAACAGCGCCGCGATCAGGGGAGTGCCGCCGGCGCCGTGCGCTTCCGCATCTGGGGCCGCGCCTCTCGCCAACAGGATGCCCGTAATCTCCGGCAGGTTGGCGTACGCAGCCTGATGGAGCGGCGTCCAGCCGCGATCGTTGGCGTCATTTACGTCGGAACCCGCGGCCAGCAGCGCCTCGATGGCAGACGCACCGCCTTCCCAGTCCGACCTGCCGGCGAAGCTGACGGCGAGATTCAGCAGCGTGTTGCCGTTGGTCCCGCGCTCATTTGCCAGGCGGGGATTGGCGCGCAAGAGAGCTTCGAAGCCGGCAACATTACCGGACTTGAGTGCGCCGAAGGCCGCCATGAACGGTTCGGCAGTCGCCGTGTCTGCTTGCGATGCCAATAGATTCACCCGGCCGACCAGGTCGTTCCAGGTTTCGAACCCGTGCTCCCGTGCGTAGACCAGACGGGCGTCCTCCTCGGTGAAGGGAGCTTGGCGAATCTCTTCATCGGTGCGATCGGCGAAGCGGGGATGCCATTCCCGGATCTGTTCCAACGCCGCCGGGCCGGCCGACTGGCGCGTGCGCAGTAAGCCCTGAACGCGATCCGCGATCCAGCCCACGTCGGCGACGAACAAACGCGTGTGGCGGGAATGCGATGACGGCTCGGCGTAGGCCTTCAGCTTGGGCCAACTGGCGAACCCCTGTTCACGCGCCAGGACGAATTGCGCGTCGTGCAGAGCTACCAGTTGAAGCACGGTCGCTTCGTCCGATGTGGTCCAGCGGCTGTGGTGGCGCCGCAAACGAGAAATCGCGTCTTCGTTTCCGGCGCGAATCGCCCGCAAGAGCTCGCGGGCCTGCTTCTTCTGTTGCTCGAGATGCAAGACTGCCTCCTTCGTATGCCTGGTCCGCATCGCAGGCGAAAGAGGGTCAACTCGGAGTGGTGTCCCAAGAGGCAGGTGGGCGCGGCCCTTTCCGCGGACGGGACGCGGCCTGCACGCGTCTAGGGGTAAGTCTACCAGAATCGAAGATTCTAGGAATGGGCGGGTTGCGGGCACCGCGAGGGAGCGGTCCGCAGCAGACGTTTTTCCGCGACCTACTGCGGCGCCACGCAACTGAAGTTCGCTGCGTCGTCGATACTGCCGTTGCCTTTATAATGCGCCAGCTGCGGATACGGGCATAGGGGGCGCGTGCGCACCGTCTTCCCGCCCACGATTCGGCTTGCGGGTATGGACGCAGGAGCAACGCCGGATTCCACCCAGTCGAGCAGCGGCGTAGCCACATCGAAGGTGCTGGTTCCCACGCCCCCGCCGCAATGGAACATGCCGGGAACCATGAAGAGCCGGGCGAAATCCCCGGTGGCACTACCCATCTGTGCCACCACCTGGCCGTAATACTCCACCGCCACGCGTGGATTGAGCTGCGGATCGGCCCAGCCGAAATACATGATGAGTTTGCCGCCGTGCTGGCGGAATGCCGAAAGATCGGGGTCGGTGGCATCCAGGACCTGATGCAGGAACTCGAGGCGCGGAATATTCTGGTTGATGTCGAAGCCGGCAATCGCGTGTTCGGGATCGGCGCCCGGCATCGCCATGTAGCGCAAGAAATCCTGGGCATAGCTGGCCCAGACGCTGTTCCCGTTCGGCCCCCGGACGGCCTGCCCCAGCCAGCCGCTTGCGCCGTTCGGTGCGGCAATTTCGGCGCCCACCGGCCAGCCTGGAAAGAAGCGCTTGCCCTGGCGGACAACGTCGCCGTAGATCCGCTCGGCCGAGGCGATCTCGGAGGCGGTGAAACAGGTGGGCTCGTTCTTCCCCTCGGCGCAGCGGGGCAGATCCCAAGAGGCATTGAATCCGCAACCGAGCGGGTCGGAAATGAGTCCGTCCTTGAGTCCGTCGGCAGGGTCGCACTTGGCGTAGACCCGTTCCGCGAGCAGCCCCAGCTTGGCGGCCGGGAAAGGGTTGGCGGCCATGCCCTGTACCCAGTAGACACGCGCGATCATGTTGCCGGTGTTGGACAGTGCGGGGGAGCCGGCAATGACGCCATCGAAGTCGGTGGGGAATCGTTGCGCGATGGTGAGACCTTCGCGCCCGCCTTGCGAGCACCCGTCGTAATAGGATTTGGAAGGGCCGGCGCCGTAGTAGGTGCGGACCAGCAGCTTGGCCGCTTCGGCGGTAACGTGCAGGGAGCGGAATCCGTAGTCGAGCAGCTTCTGGCGCTGGAGCGCGAAGCTGGCGCCCGGTTCGAGCGCCGCGGAGTGGCCGGTGTCCGTGGACGCGGTGGCGAATCCGCCGCGCAGCGCCCGCGCGTGGTTCGCCACGCGGCCCGCAGCGTCGAATGACTCCCCTGCCCAGCCGCCGTTGCCGAACATATAGAAGCGGCCGTTCCAACCGGTGGGAAGATTCACTTCGATGTTGATCTCGGGCTGCGCCATGAGGAACACGCGGCAATGCTCCGGCGCCTCGGCCGCTGCCGGCTTCAGTTCGGCGCTGATGACGGAAAGATCGTAGCCGGTCAGGCTCAGCAACTGAGGGCAGGCAATGACGGGTTTGGCGCTGGATGGAGGTGGGGTCCAATCGCGGAACTGCACCGAACCGCCGCCTTGCGCGGTGAGAGTGGCGGCAAGAGCCGCGAAGAATAGAAGAAGCCGCATGGTCGTCCTGGAGTGGATTCTATTCTATCCGAGCTTCGGGCGGTGACTCGCCGTGATCCGGATCACGCGCGGCCGTAAATCAAATTGTAAAATCGCCGGATGCGGTCGGGGCCGGGTCGCGTCCGGTGCTACAATCGGCGTGACCTTCCTCCGCGTCCACGCTTTGGAGAAAAGTTGTGCGCGCTTTCCTTGGTATTTTCTTAACGTGCTGCTGCTTCGGTGCCGGCTACAGTCCCCTGAGACAATCCGGCGCGCTGGCGTTTGAAGCGCGCCCCGGAGGATATGTTTCGCGCGGCCGGGGTTACGCCGTCGCGCTAGCGTCCGGCGGCGCCGTTCTGAATATCGGCAGCCATCGCATGCGCATGGCCGCCGCGGGCGCGAATCACAGCTCATCTCTGCAGGCTCTGGACCCGATGCCGGGGCAGGCGACCTACATTTCCGGCGCCACGCGGGCTTCCTACGATCTCTTCGGGCGGGTCCGATGGCGGGGCGTTTACCCTGGCATTGACATCGAGTTTCGTGGGAATCAGGAGTATCTCGAATACGATTTCGAGATCGCCGCACGGCGCGATCCGCGCAAGATCCAGCTGGCTTTCGACGGCATCGACGGCCTGCGAATCGACGCGTCCGGCGATCTGGTGCTGCGCGCGGGCGCGCTCGAAATCCGCCAACCCAAACCATTTGCGTACCAGATTGTCGGGGGGAAGAAACAGCCTGTGGATGCCGCCTACTGGATCGACGCCCGGAATCGCGTGCACTTCCGAACCGGCGTCTACAACCGGAATCGCGCGCTGACGATCGACCCGGAAATCGTGTTTGAGCAGACCTTCGGCGGCAGCGGCGTCACCCTCGCTACCGGCCTGGCGCGCGATTCGCAAGGCAACCTTTACGTGACAGGCAACACCAGCTCGGTTGACTTTCCGACACTCGATCCGGTTCAGGGCAAACTGGGCTCGGCGCCCTTGATTGTCTCGGGCAACGGCGGCCAAAGCTGGAGCGACGTTTTTCTCGGAACCACCGGCCAGGTGAACTTGATGGCGGCCGCTCCCTCGGCCCCGCTGGTGACCTACGCGGTCACACTCACCGGCATCTTCAGCAGCGCTGACGGAGGCTCCACCTGGACGGCCACTGCCAGCGCCGGGTTGGCGCTGCCGGCCAGCAATGGGCTACAGGCCATCAGCGCGTTAACCGTCGATGCCAGGTCTTCCACCACGCTTTATGCCGCCACCAGCCTTGGCCCGTTTGTCAGCACCGACGGCGCGGCCACCTGGCAGCCGATATCCAACGGTCTTCCCAGCTTGGGCGTGACGGCCATGGCCGCACATCCCACCCAGGCCGGCACGGTGTTTGTAGCGGTCTCCCAGTCGCCCGCTCTGTTCCGCAGCATCAACTTCGGCCAAAGCTGGACTCAACTCCCGACTCCCGCGCCCGGCATTCCGAACGCCCCCATCATTGACGTGGCGATCGGCTCGAATGGAACCATCGTCGCGGCCAGCTACCTTGGCCCCATCATTATCTCCGCAGACAATGGAAACACCTGGACCACCGGCGCGAATCAAGGCGCGACCAACAATCTGGCGCTGGCGATCTCGCCGGCCAATCCGGGCACGGTATACCTGGCCTTCAGTAACGGGGTTCTCAAGAGTTCCGACGGCGGGCAGAGCTTTAACAGCGTCCTCGATTTTCCGCAGCCTGAAGGGTTCAACGAAGTA
>CAZARO010000585.1:0-4485 GCA_964487165.1 uncultured Solibacteraceae bacterium
AACAGATTTTGTGTTCTCTGTTCAGACCCATGCGTCAAGGGAAAAAAAGCCCCGCTTATCGCGTGATGACCGGGATATCAATCAGCACTTCCTGCGGCCCGCCGCTAAGGCGTTGGGACTGTACCGCGAGGGATTTGGTTTCCACGCGTTCCGCCGTGAGGCAGTGACAGAGCATTCCGCCAGCATGGGAGCGAATCAGGCGCAACGCATGGCGGGCCATTCCAAGGCCGATATGAGCCTTCACTATACCCAGGCGGATATGGATGCTCAGGCCTCAGCAGTGAAGGCCCTACAGGACCGGGTGCGCGGCAATGTGGTGGAGATTCGCAAGGGTGCGTGATGGTGAAGTGGTGGGCCTGAGAGAACTCGAATCTCCGACCTCTTCCGTGTCAAGGTGTCACTCTATAAGTGGTATCTATTGTTGTTTCTGTGACTTACAGCCGAAAATCGTGATCGCCAAGGCACAAATAAGGCACAAACTCCGTGGAAACGGCTCGAACTCCCGAGCCGTGGCGTGCCACGATATGTGAAACCAATCCTGGCAATATAAGCGTCCTGGAATCTGTTACTTGCCACGTTTGCCACGTTGCCAGGATGTACTCAACGTGATTATGCTCCACAAAAACGCGTTTTTTCCTATATATGGACGAAGGCGGGAACGGTGGCAAAGGGGGCAAACCGGGCCGCCAGGGCTGGCCGACGCGGGCGCAAACATCGAGCATCGCGCCACCAAGCTCCCCGGGGGTTTGCATGCGCGGGGGGACTTACCGATATCCCCCTGTATCTGGCCAATCATGATGCCCGCCGCTTTACTTCTTGTCGAGCGCGATGGCGGCCTGAAGGCCCTTGCCACGCCTGATCGATGCCGCCGCCATCTCCCTCATTGCGCCCCGTAGACCAACAGCGGGCCTCCCTCGATCGGAAACGGACCTACCGCGGCACCGTTCACCCGCAGAGTGAATTGGAAGTCTCCTTCCACCGATCCGTATCCGCTGGCGCTCGCGTACGAGTTCGGAAGCTGCACGTCGACGCGCGTCAGGTAGCTGGTCAAGCTGACCACATTCACTACCGGAGCCGAAACCTCGCCAAACGCGGCGTCGAAACAGAGGCAGGGGGGATTGCCATGTACAAAAAACGAGATCACCGACCCGAGTTTCGCCGGATTTTGACACGAATTCCGCGAGCCGTCGCTATTTAGGGCGAGCGGCGCCAATCCCGTGTTGCAGGCGGTGGCTTGCGAGGTATCCGCAAATAGTTCGGGATTTGACGCTATTACCGGCAATTGCCGTGTGGCGCTGGCGGCGCCATTGACCGTAACCTGCACCACCGTGCTCTTTGCTTGGCTGACAGTAGCTGGTACCACTAGATTGATCTGTAACGGAGAACTATAGAGCAACTGCGCCAGATTGCCGTCAAATGTCACGCTGACTCCGGTGTCGGCTCCCAGATTGGACCCCATGATGGTGAGCAATTGATTGGCGGCAATCGGACCAGAGTGCAGCAGATTGCCCGCGTCCAGCAGGCAGGCGATTTGCGGACCGCTTCCCGCGCTCTGCGTGAAGTCCACTCCCGATAGATAGGTTCCCACCAAGTTGCCCAGCGTCAGCCCCGCCGGCGTAAGGGCTCCCGGGGTCATCACCACACTAGCCGATTGCGCCGTTCCCACGGCCCAAGCCTTCCCGCTAGCGAGCGTCATGGCGACGGCGCTGAGCGCGCCTCCGTCGATCCACTGCGTATCTAAGACGGTGCCGCTGGTGGGGTCGAGCTGCATGGCGTAGGTTTGCCCGCTGCCCGTCAGATTGTTCGGCAGGCAAGCCGATGGGAGCCAGGAGAGGGAAGCGGGGGGTGTAACCGCATTGGTCGGGACGGTAAGGCCAGGGCCAGAATAGAGAGACGTCACGGTGCCCGCTAAGTACACACCGCCCGACGAATCGACGCGCACGCCGCCACCCCCCGCCGGGATGGAATAGAGTAAGTTGGCGCCCGCCGCATCGATCTTAGTCAGGAAGCCGAACTCATAGGGCGAATTCGCGGGAGGCGCCACGGTGAAGGGATAATCGCCGCCATCAATCACGCCGGTGACATAGGCATTTCCGACCGCATCCACCGCCAGACCGGTGTTGGTGGTGCTGGTGCTGCGATAGGCGGTAGTGCTGTTGATGCCGGTGGAATAAATCAACTGCGATCCAGCCGGATTTACCTTGGTGAGATATTGCTGGTTGCCGGCAAAGCCAATCTGGCACAAGCCACCGCAAATGTAGGCGGGGGCAAAGGTGGTCTGGTAAGCGCCAGGAGTGGTGGGATAGTCGAGCAGGGTGGTGGATCCCGAAACGTAAATGTTGCCCGATGGATCGAGCGCAATCCCGGAGTCGGAAAAGATCAAGCTGGAGCCGCTAGCGTCAACCTCCATCAGGTAGGGATGGCCGTTGCCGTCAGACGCCTGGTAAGCCCCCGCGGTGACGGGAAACCCGCTGCTGGCACTGCCCGTGAGCAGGATCTGCCCCTCTGGGGTAAGCGTAATGGCGTTAGCGCCGCTGGCCACCGAGCCGCCTACCAGGATAGAGAAGGCGATGGCGCCATTAGGACCAAGTTTAGTGAGAAACGTGCGCGAGTCCTGCGCATTCGCCGGCGGCGTTGCCAGCGTCCCGCCCGTGGTGGGGAAGTTCGGGTTCGACGTGGAGCCGGTGACGTAGGCGTTGCCGGCGGAATCCACAGCGATGCCGGTCACGTTGTCCGAGGCGGCACTATCCAGGTAGACAAAGTACAGGAAGGCGCTGGCCTGGGGGTTCAGCTTGGCGACCACGGCGCTCTGGGTGCCGGCGGCCTTGTCGGTGACCATGACACCGGAAAGGTAAAGGTTACCCTGGGCGTCCGCCACCATCGAACGGGGCGTGAATCCGTCCTTTAGGTAAGTGGAGTAGGAGAGATTGGCGGCGTAAGTATGAGAAGCCAGCAGCAGGATGAACGAGAGTGGTAGAGCGCGTTCCAGCGACATGGTACATCTCCAGTCTGGACCTGACAGGTCAACGAACGCGGCTGTTTCATTGTACTCCGGCTGCAGCTTAAACGGGATGCTGCCCTTGCGGAGCCGTCGAGAAGGGCGATGGCGCGCGGCGACGCTCATTCCGAGACTGGTCCTGCTGGTTCGCCGCAGTATTTGGTGCCAGCGATGATCGGCTGAAACTCAGATCTGCTGCGGCGGAGAGGGCGATGCTTGCCGAAGCCGCGAAAAGAACCAGCAGCAAGGGGCTCCGCACAACGCCAGTGTAGCTCCATCACTTCGGCGAAAGGTGGGCCCGTACATTACCGCTCGGGTATATACAGGCGGTGCATTGTGGTGCCACGAGCGACAGCGCTATGAGGCCGTGAGACCACGCCGCCCGCCTGTCGTAAATCGCTATTTGGATGTTGGGGGCCGTAGCGACTCGAACGCTGTCGCCTACACGGGCCGCCGGATTTTTGGGCTCCCTTTCATTCGTGGTACGATTGCTCTTTACGGGCTTGTAGCTCAGTTGGTTAGAGCGCCTGCTTGACACGCAGGAGGTCACAGATTCGAGTTCTGTCAAGCCCACCACTCCCTCCCAGATTTCGCCGTCTGCCTGCGCAAATAAGACGCTTCACGCCGTTCCAAAACCACGCGCTGATTGGACTCCAATTTGAACACGGGCTCGTCTCGTTTTTTCCTGATAGACTCCACCCAGGAGCCGATCATGCCGAAGGGTAAGCACATCAAACCATTTCCGATCAAACAGATCCGTCAGGAGGACGGTGCACATGAACTGGCGACCTCGCCGGATATGGAACCGTACCTGCGATTCGCGATGGCTGTCATGCAGAACGCCGACCCGACAGCGGCACTGGAATCTATCCGGCAGTTGCCGCTTGAAAAGCGCTACGTGTGGCGGATCGCATCGGCATTGAAGTGGGCCTTCGCAGACTTCGACGATCTGAGCGTCGAAGCGGATCGCCAAACGTTGACGCCCGAGGACTCGGCCAAGCTGCGCGATCTTTTGAAAATGCGGCCAATGCAGTTCTCCATGTTTCTCGGTGCTTTCCTGGGCGCCCCGGAGGCAGAGCGAATACTGGCCCAAGCGATGAGTATGGCGAAGCAGTCGCACTGATATTCTCGCAGGGAATCGGATTACGCTGGTTTCAGGGACCTGACTTTCGACCGCGCGGCGCGGGTGGGAATAGTGCGGCAATCGCGCACCGATAGGCCCCGAAAGGTGGTTAAGTCCCGGTTAAGCCGGTTAAGCCTTGCGCCGGAATCGGCTCGTCTCCGGGATGGAACAACCCCCTCCTCCGGTCGATATAGGTGCAGGCAGGGATAGCCCAGATGAGCACGGAACCCACTCCTGCACTGATGACGAAGACGGAATACGCCCGCCATCGCGGCGTATCGCAGCCATACATCTCCAAACTGGCGAAGAACGGCATCCTGGTCATGCGCGGCAACAAGATCGACGTGGCCGCCACGGACACGGT
>CAZARO010000586.1:0-4483 GCA_964487165.1 uncultured Solibacteraceae bacterium
GCCGGTGCCCAGCCATCCGCCTTCGCTGTCCTGCATGGACTTCATCATTTGAGCCACCAGCAGCGATTCGAACTGCTTGGCGGCGTTCATGATCTTCTCCGGAGTGTCCTTAGGCTTGGCTGCCAGGCTGGTGGCATCGGGTGCGGCGGAAGCGATGGAATCGACGTTCATAGTTACTCCTGAAAAAAGCTTTCAGCTATCAGGCTATCCGTGGCGTCTGAAAATTTGACAAGCTAAGTGGGGCAGGTTGTCAACCTGCGGCGGGTTGGTAACCCGCCATGAAGGCCGATTGCCAATCGGCCGCAGGATGCCATCCTGCCCCACTTTGGACGACCTGTGCCAACCGAAGTTTCTGGAGACCCGTCATTAGATCACCTTTAATTCCGCGTCCAACGCCCCCGCGCTTTTCAGATTCTGCAAAATGGAGATGATCTCGCGCGGCGTGCTGCCGATGGCGCTGAGCGCGCGCACCAGTTCTTCCACCGTGGCGCCCTCTTTCAACATCAGGTTGCGCGCCGGTTCCTGCTTGACGGTCACGTTGGTCTGCGGCGTCACTTGCGTGGTCCCGCCGGAGAGCGGCATGGGCTGGGAGACATCGTAGGTGGTCTGAATCGACACGCTCAGGTTGCCCTGCATGATGGCGACGGGCGCGATTTTCACGTTCTTGCCCATCACGATGGTGCCGGTGCGCTCATTCACTACGATCACGGCTTCGGCGTCCGGCTCGATGGTGAGCGCTTCCAGTTCGGCCACGAATTCGGTGGAGCGCTGGGCGTATGGCGCCGGCAGGGACACCGAAATCAGCGCGGCGTTGTCGGCATGGGCTACTTCGCCGAAGTGTTTGTTCAGCACTTCGGCCACGCGCGAAGCGGTAGTGAAATCGGGATGGCCCAGTTGCAGGTGAATCAGGCTGCCCAAAGTCGTCGAAGGAGCTCCGCGCTCCACGATGGCGCCACCGGGAATACGGGAGACCGTGGGATGATTGACGGCGGCGGTGTTGGCGCCCTGTCCGGCCGAGAATCCTCCCAGCACGGTGGCTCCCTGGGCCACGGCGTAGACTTGGCCATCGGGGCCTTTCAGACCGGTCATCAGCAACACGCCGCCCTGCAGGCTGGGCGCGTCGCCCATGGCGGCGATGGTGACGTCGATGCGCGATCCGGGCTGGGCAAAGGGCGGCAGAATAGCGGTCACCATGGCGGCGGCGGTGTTTTTCACCTGAATGGTGGTGGGATCCACGGTGAGCCCCATGCGCTCCAAAAGGTTGCTGAGGCTCTGCGCGGAGAAGATGGTTTGCCGGCGGTCGCCGGTGCCGGCCAGGCCGACCACCAGCCCATAACCCAGCAGTTGGTTATCGCGGACGCCTTCGAGCGTCACTAGTTCCTTCAGCCTGACGGTGCCGGTGGCCGCGGAAACAGCACTGGGGGCGAACGCCAGCAAGGCCAGCCAACCGCCCAAAGCTAACAGCCAAGAGCTGACCGCTGACCGCTGACCGCCGATAGCTTGCGGCTCACCCGGCTGGGATTCCGTGGCCCTCGTTAGTATCTTCCTCATGAGCCCTCAGAAAGGCAGAATGCCGAGCAATATACGCCACAGAAAGAAGGGCCGCCGGATGGCGTCATTGACTACGCCCTTACCGTCGATGTGGATTTCCATCTGGGCGATCTGGTTGGACGTGATGATGTTCCCCGCAGTCAGATCCGCCGGCCGGATGACTCCGCGGACGGTCACCAACTGATGTTCGGAGTTGACGAGCACGTCCTTCGTGCCTTCCAGCACCAGGTAGCCATTGGGCAGCACATGCGTCACGCGAGCGCTCAACGTGGCGGTGATGGTGGATCCGCGCGAGGTGGTGCCGGAGCCATTCAGGGTCTGCGTGCTGGAGGTGTTCAACAGGTTCTGCAAAGCGCCGCCGACGCTCTTGGGCGCCAGCAGAGCGGTGATCTGGTTAGTGGCGGTGGAAGCGCGCGAAGTCTGGGTTGCGCCGGTGGCGACGGCGGATGCCGATTCGTTAACCACGATGGTGACCAGATCGTCCACTTGCGCGGCGCGGACGTCGCTGCCCAGGTCGGCCAGGCGGGAGGCGGAAGAAAAGAGCGAGCCGGCCGTCGGCTGCACCGGCACCACGGGCTGCTTAAGCGCTTCCTGCAGGTACTTGTCGAGAGCGCTCGGCTCGGTGGGTTTCTTGGCTTTCTTGCCGGCGGAGTAAGCCGGAGCGGCCAGAATCAAGGCCGCCATCGTCAGAATGGAAAACGGTCGGGGAAAACGCATCTCAAATTCCTTTCGGAACGCCCGCGTCGACAAGGGCCGTGTCCTTGCCGGTAATGCGGGCCTGGAAGGTCTTATTGCTATCGGGGTTGCGCACCGAAATGGTCTCGCCGCTGCGGCCGCCGGTGAGAGCGCGGGCCGTCAGCGCGATGCGGGCCGCGCCGCTGCGGACCTCTATATGGACCGTATCGCCGCGATTGACATCGTTGGGCGGCGCCAGCATATCGAGACGCAACTCGCTGCCGGCGGAGACCGAACGAAGGGGCGTCATGCCGGCCAGTTCCGTGATGGTTGGAGCTTCTTTCGCGCCCACCGGAAAGCAGGTGCCGTCGGTGGCGCGGACCTGGCGCGGCTCAATGGGCCGGCCGGTTCTCAGGCTCTCCGCGGCGACCAACTTGCGGCAGGGCGCGGCGATCTCCACGCGTGCCCAGATGGCGAACCTGTGGCTGCCGCCGTAGACTACGTCGCCCCGCCACAGGACCGGCATACGCGGGCCGGCTGGCGAAGGCGTTCCCAGGCTGGCGAGCGGAAACTCCAGGCGGCCCGCCGGTACGCGGTCGGACGCGATGTCCGCGATGGCGATTTTGGCGCCGGGAATTTGTAGCGATTCCTGCATGGCTGCGATCACGCCGGCGCGGTCCAGAGGCGCCACCGGCCACTCGAAGCAGACGTCCTGCCCGGTCGACAGGGCGACTCCAAAACGATGCGCCAGGGCGCGGAGTTCCGGGGCGTGAAAAGTGCGGCGGGCACCGGGCAACGGCGCCTGGCCCACCATGGCTTCGCGGGGAGCGGTATGGAACTCGGGGAGGACGGCCGCCAGGTCTTGCGCCAAAATGCGGTCGCCCTCCACCGGGTGACAGGCCGGTTCCTGCGCGGGAGCGAAGCACGCCGTCCAGCCGAACAGTAATAAGATCCGCAGCTTCATTGCTTCAGGTTATTGACCTGTTGATACATTTCGTCGGCGGCTTTGACCACCTTGGAATTGGCCTCATAGGCGCGCTGGGCCACAATCAGGTTGATAAACTCATCCACCACACTGACGTTGGATTGTTCGGTGTAGCCCTGCATCAAAGTGCCGAGACCCTCGGTGCCGCCAGGGACGGCCACGGTGGCGTCGCCCGACGCGTCGGTCGGCTGGTATAGGTTTTGGCCGATACTGGTCAAGCCAGCGGGATTCTGGAACATGGCCAACTGAATTTGGCCCGCCTGCTGCGAGGCGGTCTGTCCGGGAGTCATGTAGCTGACCGTACCGTCGTTGGCAATAGTTACCGATTGCGCATTGGGCGGGATGGTGATTTGCGGATCGAGCGGGTCGCCGCTGGCGTCCACGATGATTCCGTTCTTATCCATCTGGAACGATCCGTCGCGCGTGTAAGCCAACTGGCCGGACGCCAGTTTCACCTGGAAGAACCCGTTACCCTGGATGGCTATATCGAGCGGGTTGCCGGTCTGATTGAGACTGCCCTGGCTCATGATCAGCTCATTGGATGCCGCGCGCGTGCCCAGACCCAATTGCAGGCCGGCCGGAACGGTAGTCTGCTGGCCGGCGTTGGTGCCCGGCTGCACGATACTCTGGTAGAGCAGGTCCTGAAACTGAGGAGTGCGCTGCTTATAACCGGTAGTGTTGGCATTCGCCAGGTTATTGGCGATGTTATCGACGTTGAGCTGTTGTGCGGTCATCCCGCTGGCAGCGCTATAGAGTGCCCGTATCATAGCTTATGTTCCTTGTGTTGCGGACTTCTGCATGGCTGGATTAATGACGTTGCCATCGGTGCCGATGGAGCCGGGGGGATAAGTCATCCCCGCGATGGGCGGCCCCACATAGCCCATGGGAAAGCTCGGCATCTGGCCGCCTTGCTGGTAATAGGTATTCCAGGCGGATCCCTGGTTGATAGTGGCAGTCAGGTCGGCGGTAAGTTGCGCGGCGCCTTCTGAGCCGGTTTTGGCGTAGTAGGACAGTTCCCCGGCGTTGACCGTCTGGCCGCTGGGCAGTTGGATGAAGTTGGCATTCGGTTCCGACCAGCCACGGTCCTGGCCGAAGGCCGGCATTTGCACCACCGTGCCGCCCAGTAACTGCGCCAGTTGTGTGGCTGTCTGGTCGGAGGCGAAATAGAAGTTCGGCATGGTGTCGGTTCCGCCAGGGCTGGTTTCCTGCAACTGCGACGGATCGGTGACGAAGGTTGGCTGGAACGAGCCGTTCATGATCGCGGTGACCAGC
>CAZARO010000587.1:0-4480 GCA_964487165.1 uncultured Solibacteraceae bacterium
GCCGGAGGAATTCGAAGATAAGATCTACGCCAAATCGGCCGCCGCGCACCTTTTGCGGCAGGAATTGGGCCGCGTGGGGCGGGAGGAGTGCATCGCTATCGGTACGGCGACCGATCCGTATCAGCCGGCGGAACGCCGCTACGGCAGGACGCGCAGCATCCTGGAAGTCTTCGCCCGCGAGCGCGGCCGGCGCCTGAACATCACCACGAAATCCGACCTGGTGGCCCGCGACGTGGACCTGTTGCGCGAGATTGCCCGCGCCAACATCCTGGCGGTGAATCTCACCGTCACCACCCTGGATGAGAAACTGGCGCGCGCGCTGGAACCGCGGGCGCCGCGGCCGGAATTGCGGCTGGCGGCCATCCGGCGGCTGAGCGCGGCGGGAATTTGCGTGGGTCTGTTCCCCAATCCCATCATGCCGGGCTTGACCGACAGCGAGCGCTCGCTCGATCGCCTGGCGCGGGCCGCGCGCGAGGCGGGCGCCATGACGTTCGGAGGCGGTCCGCTGTTCCTGAAGCCCTCGGCGCAAAGCGTGATGCTGCCGTTTCTGGAGCGCGAGATCCCCGAACTGGCGGCACGATACCGCGATCTGTACGCCAGCCACGCTCATTTGGGAAAGGCTTACAAAGACGCCCTCGCGGCGCGCGTCCAAAGGGTCCGCGAGCGCTACGGGCTGGCCTCCGGCATGATCGAGTACCGGCCCGAGCTGTGGGATGGCGACGAGCAGGGGGAATTGTTTCCCTTGGATTATTAGGTTAGGGTGTTACCCTCTGGTCTACGAACTCCAATCATCCAGTTCCAATTTGTCGTCTCCTGATTGTCATCCTGGCGGCGGCCTTACAATTGGCTTGCGTGCACCGTCCTCAGCAGGCGGCTTACAGCCCTCTACCTCCTGCGGCAGCGCCTGCCCAGCCCGCGGAAGCCGAAGCCGAATCGCACTCCCGCGAAGCCGAGTGGTTTAAGAAGCACCATCCGGCGGACGGTGCCATGCGGCAGAAGGCCGTCGACGAGAAGCAACGTCTGGCGGCCGCTGCCGCCGCGACTGCCGGACAGTGGAAGGCGATTGGTCCGCAGCCGATTCTGTCCGGCTCGACAACTTACTCCGGCCGCGTCTGGGGAATCGGGGTAGATCCGCGCAACTCCAAGGTGGTGTACATCGGTACCGACGGCGGCGGAGTCTGGGGAACAACCGACGGCGGAACAAACTGGGCGCCGCTGACCGATTCGCAAGCCAACATTAACATCCGCGACCTCACCCTGGCTCCCTCGGCTCCGGACACGATCTTGGCCGCGACTTATGGCGGCGGCGTTCTAAAGTCGACCAACGACGGCGCGACCTGGACAGTCTTACATCCCAGCTCCGGCGACACTGTCTACTCCGTTTCCGTTCATCCCACCAACGCCTCCATCATGTTGGCGGGCGGGTGTCAAGAGATCAGCCGCTCGGCGGACGGCGGAAATACCTGGACTACGACGCTTAGCACAACGAATGACTGCTGGGGTTTCCAACAGGTGGTATTTGACCCTACCAACGGGAACATCGCCTATGCCGCGATGGGAGACGGGCTGCATCGGTCTACCGACGGCGGGAACACGTGGAACCTGGTGGGCGGCGCGGGCCTGCCCGCGGGGCCTTTTGGCTACGTCACCGTAGCGATAGCCCCTTCGAGCACCAACATTCTGTACCTGGCGCTCAAAGGATCCAACGGCCTGACGATTGGATTCTACCGATCGACGGATAGCGGTGCAACCTGGACACAAGTCGGAACGCCAGTTGGCGACGCGGACTACTGGGGATGGTCCCTGCGCGTGCACCCTACAAATCCCAATCTTATCTATGCGGGCTGCGTCGCGCTGAGCATGTCCGCGGACGGTGGGAACACGTGGGTAGAGAACGATTCTGGCGTACACGTCGACGATCACGTGCAAACTTATTCCGCGGACGGCAGCATTCTCTATATTGGCAACGACGGCGGGATTTGGAGCACTACTACGCCAACTTCCCAGCAGCCCACCTGGACCAGCCTGAACAACACGCTCAATACCGTGCTGTTCTATCCGGGGATCTCGATCAACCCTTTGAGTTTAAATATCGCTTTTGGGGGGACGCAGGATAACGGATTGGAGCAATATCGAGGCAATCTGGAGTGGATTTTTACCCCACCCTGCGGTGACGCCGGCTATTCGGCCATTGATTTCGTACAGCCGCAGAACGTTTACGTCGCCTGTGCCGAGATCAATGTGCAGAAATCGACCGACGGTGGCAACACTTTTGCGGGTGCCCAGAACGGAATCGACGTCAATGACAACAGCAACTTCATTCAGCCGTTAGTCATGGACCCCAGCAATTCCAATCGGCTCTACTTCGGCACTTCCAGGGTGTACCAAACGCTGGATGGAGCAAATTCCTGGACGGCCATCTCGCCCAACCTGACAACCGGCGCAGTCTTTTCCGCCATCGCCGTCGCGCCTTCGGATCCAAATACCGTATACGCAGGAATAGTCTACTCCGGAATCGTCTACATTACTCGTAACGCCCTGGCAGGATCGGGCGCAACCTGGTCTGAGATTGACCTGCCGTTCCAAGAACCTTTGACACAGATCGCAGTCGATCCGCAGAACCCACTGACCGCGTGGGCCGCGGTAACCGGTCCCACTTGCTGTTCAGCTTCCGCGGGCCTCGTCTTTGGGACCACCAATGGGGGAGCGACATGGACCAATTTGAGCGCCGGCCTGCCAAATGTCACGGTGAGCGATCTCCTGTTGGACCCCGACATCGCCAACACCATGTACGCCGCCACGGACATAGGCGTGTATCGTAGCGTGGACGGAGGGCAAAGCTGGCTCCCATTGGGCAGCGGGCTGCCTAATGTCATTGTCCACTCAATCCGCCTGGATCGGCCAACTCGCACCCTCCGGGCCGCGACTTATGGCCGCGGGGTGTGGGACCTGTCGGTACCGACGACCGGCCAGGTTGCGATTACCATCTCTTCCAACCCGCCGGGGGCGCCCTTTTCGCTGGAAGACGGCAGCGTCTACGTGTCGCCCTTCAGTTTCTATTGGTACATCGGCGCGCAGCACACCGTTACCTGGCTGCTAAACCCGCCGGGCGCGACCAACGCGACGTACGTTTTCCAGAACTGGTCCGACTCGTCGACGGCCAACCCGCGAACCATCACGGTGCCTACGTCCGCCGCCACTTACACTGCGAATCTTGCGGCGCAGTACCTCCTGACGACCGCCGTCTATCCCGCCTCCACCGGCACGATAGTTGTCAGCCCAACCTCCGCGGACGGTTTTTACAACAGCGGCCAAGTGGTGACGATCACGGCGATACCAACCGCGGGTTACGGTTTCTTCTACTTCATCGGCAATGTCTCGGCACCGTACCCGTCCCCGCAGACCATCACGATGAGTGCGCCCAACAGCGTGACCGCGCGCTTCTATTGCCAGTTCTCTCCTTTCGGTTTGCCCACCGAGGTGGGACCGGGCCCCGTGTCGGCGATGTTGATCTGGGCGCAAGGGGCCGGTTGCCAGAGCAGCGGGACGAGCGATTCCCCGTGGCTGGTATTGGGACCGCAAACGGCGTCCAATGGACTTTCCGCGACGGCGTATTCGATTGCCCAGAATACCGGCGGCAGCCGGCAGGCCAACGTCACCTTTACGGGAGACTTGAGCACCACGTTTCAGTTGACACAGGACGCCGCCGGTTCCTTCCTGCCGAACATCTCTTCGGTTTCCCCGGTTAGCGGCACCGCCGCGGCCCAGGTCTTCACCGTCGAAGCGTACGACGCCGGCGGATTCGCCCGAATTGGACCGGTGTACTTCGCCATCCTCGGGCTGGATGCGCTCGTGTGCGAGTTGAACATCATCCCCGCTCACAGTGCGATTCGGCTCGGAGGCGACACCGGGCAATCCAATGGGGGCTACGTGACCCTTCCGGGGAGCGCGGTGCTACAGAATAACGAGTGCCAGTTGAACGCGGCGACTTCTTCTATCTCTGGCTCCGGCAACACCCTGACCGTCAATCTGGGCCTTAGCTTCAATACCGCCTTCGCCGGCCCTCGCTACATAATGGCCAACGCCGTCGACTCGGCCGCTTCGCTGTCCGGCCCGCTCGAAACGTTGGGCACGTGGTATGTGAGTGCCGGCCCGCCGGCGCTGACCGTCGCCAAGACGGCGGATTCGGCAACCGTCGCCGCCGGGTCCCCGATCGGGTTCACCGTTACCACCGGCAACAGCAATGCCGCCGGGATAGGAGCGGCGACCGGCGTTACACTGAGCGACCCCCTGCCTGCCGGCACGGGGATTAACTGGAGCATCAGCCCCGCGTATAACGGGCCGGGGACATGCGCGATCACCGGCGCCGCTGGGAGCCAGACCCTGAACTGTACCATGGGGAACCTGCTGCCGGGGGCGACCGCCTCCGTGCATATCGCCAGCAGCACTTCCCCCGCGAGTTGCCAGGCCTACTCGAACA
>CAZARO010000588.1:0-507 GCA_964487165.1 uncultured Solibacteraceae bacterium
TCGAGCGCAACTCCTTGCCCGGCGGGCAGGCGAGCACCTCGATGCCCGCTTCGATCAGAAACCTCCGCATGGAAGCGATAGCTCCCCGGTCGGTCTCGTTCCGCGGATGCGGCCGGTGGAAAACCGCACGCACGCCATTCAGCGCGAGGCGCACGCGCGACCCGCGGCCTTCCGAAATCTCCACCCCGGCGCCGTTGCCCGCTCACGCCATTATGATATTGAAGTAAATCTGGCGGCCGCTTTCCCGCCTTCACCCCTTTATTGACAGACTTTAGGGGGATGGTACAATGATAAAGTCTCAGAGACAGATAATTCCTTTGGTGTCAAATGCATGCGGAGTTTGCATCTTTGCCTCCCGAAGTGAATCCAAGAAGGTGAGCATGGCCTACGTTCTCCCCGTCCCACACCTCGGCAGAAGCCAAGCCGAGCCGTTGCTCGCCACTATCGGAAACACTCCGCTGCTGCGCCTCGACCGGATTGCCGCGGACTTCCCCGGCGTCGAGATCT
>CAZARO010000588.1:517-4480 GCA_964487165.1 uncultured Solibacteraceae bacterium
AATTCCTTTGGTGTCAAATGTATGCGGAGTTTGCATCTTTGCGCGCCGAAGTGAATCCAAGAAGGTGAGCAATGGCCTACGTTCTCCCCATCCCACACCCCGTACGAACTCAAGCCGAGCCATTGCTCGCCACCATCGGCAACACCCCACTCCTCCGCCTCGACCGCATTGCCGCCGAATTCCCCGGCGTCGAGATCTTCGCCAAGGCCGAATACTTCAATCCCGGCGGCTCCGTCAAGGACCGGGCGGCCTTGAACATGGTGCTCGATGGCGAACGTTCCGGCAGGCTCAACCACTCGCGCACCATCCTCGATTCCACCAGCGGCAACACCGGGATCGCTTATGCCATGATCGGCGCCAACCGCGGGTATAAAGTGAAGCTGGTCCTTCCCGCTAACGCCTCCCCCGAGCGTAAACGAATTCTCAAAGCCTACGGCGCCGAAACCGTGTACAGCGATGCCGATGAAAGCT
Organism: uncultured Solibacteraceae bacterium; assembly: GCA_964487165.1. Classification (GTDB taxonomy): domain Bacteria; phylum Acidobacteriota; class Terriglobia; order Bryobacterales; family Bryobacteraceae; genus PALSA-129. Next base: position 989 of record CAZARO010000588.1, read on the forward strand.
CCGACGGCGCCATCCGTCTCTGCCGCGAAATCTATCGGGCCGATCCCGACCTCTACTTCTACCCCGACCAATACAACAATCCGGCCAACTGGAAAGCCCATTTCGAGCACACCGGCCCGGAGATCATCCACCAGACCGGGGGGCGCTTCACCCACTTCGTCGCCTCCATGGGGACCAGCGGCACCTTCATGGGAAACACGCGGCGCTTCAAGCGCGACATGCCCGAAGTGAAGTGCATCTCGGTGCAGCCATCGAGCGGCTTTCACGGGTTGGAAGGCCTGAAACACATGCCCACGGCCATCGTCCCCGGAATCTACGACGAAGCTCTGGCCGATGGCAATCTGTGGATGGAGACCGAAGACGCGTATCGCATGGTCCGCCGTCTGGCCCGCGAAGAGGGCCTGCTGGTGGGGATTTCGTCGGGCGCCAACGTGTACGCCGCCACCGTGATTGCGCGCGACGCGGTGGAACAGGGCGAATCGGCCACTATCGTGACGGTTCTCTGCGATAGCGCGGAAAAATACCTCAGCGAACACTTCTGGGACGAGTAATGATCCGCATCGAATCCGAACCGTGGGCCGAAATGGTGGCGCATGCCCGCGAAACCTACCCTAACGAATGCTGCGGCGCGATGCTCGGCTCTACCGACGGCGAGCAAAAGGCCGTGCGCATCGCAATCCGCCTCAAAAATGCCTTCGAAGGCGCGCAGGCAGCGCGCTACGAACTGCGCCCCGAAGACCTGCTGGCCGCCGACAAGGCTGCCCGCGAGCGCCACATGGACCTGATCGGCATCTACCACTCGCATCCCGATTGCGACGCCTATTTTTCCAAGACCGATTTGCAGAATTCGTGCCCGTGGTACTCCTTCGTTGTGTTATCCATTCAAAAGGGCGAATTCCACCACGCCAATAGCTGGCTGCCCAACTTCGACCAGAGCGAAGCGGCGAAAGAGGAGTTGATCTACTAATATGGCCAAGGTTTTAATCCCCACGCCCCTGCGGCAATTCACCGGCAAGCAGGATTCCGTCACCGTGCCCGGCGGCACTGTGGGCGAAGTGCTGAGCGCGCTCACCGCCGAGTACCCCGACCTGCGCAAGCAGATCTTCACCGACGAGGGAAAGGTGCGCAGCTTCGTCAACGTGTACCTGAACGACGAAGATATCCGCTATTTAGGGAAGGACGCCACCGCGACGAAAGAGGGCGACACGCTTTCGCTGGTGCCTTCCATCGCCGGAGGGTCGAGCGTGGAGGCGCCACCCGAGCAGGCCGCGCTCAGCAAGGAGGAAATTCTCCGCTACAGCCGCCACCTGATCATTCCCGAGGTGGGCATCGAGGGCCAGCAGAAGTTGAAAGCCGCCAAGGTGCTGCTGATCGGCACCGGCGGATTGGGCGCGCCCCTGGGTCTCTATCTGGCGGCCGCGGGCGTCGGTAAAATCGGCCTGGTCGATTTCGACACGGTGGATTTCACCAACCTGCAGCGCCAGGTGATCCACTTCACCGCCGATGTGGGCCGCCGGAAGATCGAATCCGCTTCCGAGAAGATGAAGGCCATCAACCCCTTCGTCGAAATCGTACCGCATGAAGTGGCCCTCTCGAGCGAAAATGCGCTGGACATCCTGAAGGACTACGACATCATCGTCGACGGCACCGATAACTTCCCCACCCGCTACCTGGTGAACGATGCCTGCGTGCTGCTCGGCAAGCCTAACGTCTACGGCTCCATCTTCCGCTTCGAAGGGCAGGCCACGGTATTTGCCTACGAGGCCGGACCGTGCTACCGATGCCTCTATCCCGAGCCGCCACCGCCCGGCCTGGTGCCGAGTTGCGCCGAAGGCGGCGTGTTGGGCATTCTGCCCGGCACCATCGGATTGATCCAGGCCACCGAAACCGTGAAGCTGATCCTGGGAATCGGCGAGCCGCTGGTGGGCCGGTTGCTGCTCTACGACGCGCTGGGCATGAGGTTCCGCGAGCTCAAGCTGCGCAAGAACCCCGAGTGCCCGGTGTGCGGCGAGCACCCGACGGTGACCAAGCTTATCGACTATCATCAATTCTGCGGGGTACCGCAGGCCGCGGCCGCTCCCCCCGTCCAGGAGACTAAAGTGAACGAAGGCGAAATCGACGTAGTGGAGTTGAAGCAGAAGATGGATCGCGGCGATAACTTCGTCCTGATCGACGTGCGCGAGCCCCACGAATACAAGATCTGCGCCATCCCCGGCGCCAAGCTCATTCCGCTGGGCGAGTTTCCCAAGCACGTAGGCGAGTTCGATCCCGCGGCCGACATCGTGATCCACTGCCGCAGCGGCATGCGCAGCGCGAAAGCCTGCGCCGTCCTGCGCCAGAACGGTTTCCAGCACGTACGCAACGTGGTGGGCGGCATCCTGGCGTGGAGCGATAAGGTCGACCCCAGCGTACCGAAATACTGACCGAAGACAGAAGCGGCCCCTGCGGGTCCGGCGAAGTCTGACAGCCCTGGCGGGCTGCCGGAAGTCGGAATGGCGGTGGCCAGCGGCGGTTTGCGCTCTGTCCATCCCGGGGCCGGCTATATGTGATAATATATCAAGTGCACGAATCGATATGCTATCACATATCAAAGCCGCGACCAGCCACGGCTTACCGGAGTCGATGCGCGAGGAGCTGCGAACTGCGCGGCGGGAACGTGGCTGGAGCCAGGCCGAATTGGGAAGGCGCGTGGGTCTGCCGCAGACGCATATTTCCGGCATCGAGAGCGGCAAGGTCGTTCCGCGCTTCGACACTATCCTCGAGCTGGTTCGCGTGCTCGGGTACGATCTCCTGATGGTCCCGCGCTCCCTCGTTCCGGTGGCTCAGGCTCTCGTTCGGGATCATCGCCATCCGCAAGCCAGCCAATACGCCGACGAGGGCGAGCGGCCTCTGTATGCCGACGAAAGTTGAACACGCCAGGCTCAACGCTCTGGCCGTTCACCTGCACCGGCGGCGAATCGGCGTCATCTCCCGGCTCGCTGGAGATCGCCAGATCTTTGCATTCGAGCAGGATTACGTCGACGACCTTCAGCGGCCCACTTTGAGCCTTTCGTTCAAGGGACGGAGCGGAGGAATCGTCACGTCCGTACGTCCCGTGACGCGCCGCGTTCCGCCGTTCTTCTCCAACCTGCTGCCGGAAGGCGTTCTCCGTGCCTATCTGGCCGAGAAGGCCGGAGTCAAGAGCGAACGGGAGTTCTTTCTTCTGGCGGTGCTGGGCGAGGATCTTCCGGGCGCTGTCACCGTCACACCGCTCGAAGGGGGCGAAGCCGACGATCACCTCGACGCTGGGAACGAACGCCGCCCCAAAGGCGTCCTCCACTTTTCCCTCGCTGGAGTTCAGCTTAAGTTTTCAGCCGTGCTGGAGGTCGCGGGCGGGTTGACCGTTCCTGCCCGCGGCGTGGGCGGATCCTGGATCGTCAAACTACCATCGATGCAGTTCCCTTCAGTGCCCGAAAACGAGTTCGTCATGCTGGAACTGGCGCGTGCCGCCGG
>CAZARO010000589.1:0-4457 GCA_964487165.1 uncultured Solibacteraceae bacterium
CCGCCACTCCGGAAGTGGGCCGCCAGTTGATTCGCGAAATGCGCTGGTATGACGACTATCTGTCCGCCGGCGCGTCTGACCGCGCGGCCAACACCACCCCCGGCAATCAGCGCGGAGGGCTCGCCAACATAGTGGAAAAGGCGCTGGGAAGCATCGCCAAGGCGGGCAGCACGGCCATCCAGGCGGTGGCCGGCCACGGCGAGAAAGTGACCGCGCGCGGCCTGGTTTTCGCCGCCACCCCGGCCAGCGATTTCATCTGCGGCACGCAGCAGCTGGCCTCCATGAACCTGCATGTCTTCACCACTGGCGAAGGCAGTCCCTACGGCCTGGCGCTGGTGCCGGTGGTGAAAGTGTCGTCACGCACCGCGCTGGCCGAGAAGTGGCACGACCTGATCGATATCGATGCCGGCCGCATCGCCACCGGCCACGCCACTATCGAAGAAGTCGGCTGGGAGTTGTTCCGCTTGATTCTCGAAGTGGCCAGCGGACGGAAGACGTGGGCCGAGCACTGGCGATTGGCAAATGCGCTCTCGCCGTTCAATCCGGGTCCGGTGACGTAAAGGCAAGCTATCAGCTATCGGCACCCTCCCACGTCCCCAGAAGCTTGCGGGTAAGTCGAAGCCCGTAGGTTATTGATTTCTAATTGGAACAGGCGCGCCGAATGTGGGGCAGGATGGCATCCTACGGCCGATTGGCAATCGGCCTTCCGCGGTATCGATGCTGCGAACCGGCGGGTTACCAACCCGCCGCAGGTTGCCAACCTGCCCCACTTAGTTCCCGTTATACGGCGTGAAACGAGGATTTTGTTCTCGTTGTGTCGGCAAGTCCAATCGATTCAAAGGCCTGCCCCCCATTCTGACTTCTGACTCCTGACTTCTATATCCCGCAGGGATATCAAGGCGAAGCCTTGGCTAGTTAGCTTCTAAAGGTTTCAGACTCCCGCTGATTGCTGACATCTTATTTCGGCACAAACTCCTCCACCGCAAACGACTCGCGCACCACCTGCCGCAATTCCTCGAGCGATCCCAAATGGCCCGCGCCCAGCGCCTGCACCAGCGCGTTCCCCGCCGCCGTGGCTTCCGCGGGACCAGCCACCACGCGCCGGCCCGTCACGTCAGCCGTCAACTGATTCAGCAGGCGATTTCGCGACCCGCCGCCTACGATGTGGATCACGTCCACCACCTGCCCGGTCAGGTCTTCGAGCATGCCCAGCACTTGCCGATAGCGCACCGCCAGACTATGCAGAATCACCCGGCAGACCGCGCCCGGAGTGCCCGGTACCGGCTGCTCCGTGGCGCGGCAGTAGTCCATCACGCGCTCGGCGCTTTGGCCGGGAGCCAGAAACGCCTCCAGTTCGAGCACCGCGCCCGACGGCTCGGTGTCGCGCGCCATGGCGATCAGCTCGTCGTAGCTGTATTCCTTGCCTTCCCGCGCCCACGCCCGCCGGCACTCCTGCAGGAGCCAGAGACCGGGAATATTTTTCAGGAATCGAATGCTTCCGCCCACCCCGACTTCGTTGGTGAAGTTCGCCTCGAGCGATGCCTCGTTCATCAACGGCCGCTCCAGTTCCATCCCCATCAAAGACCACGTGCCCGAGCTGATATAGCACCAGCGCGACCCGCTCTCCGCGGGCACCGCCGCCACCGCCGACGCGGTATCGTGGCTGGCCGTCGAGTACACCGGGGTGTCGCGCGCTATGCCGGAAGCCTCCGCAACCGCCGGAAGCACCGTGCCCAATCGCCGCCCGGGATCCACCAACTCCGCCAGAAAGCCGGTCGATATTCTGAGCCGCTCCAGCAGGTCCGTCGCGAACCGCCCGCGCGCCGGATCGTAGAATTGCGACGTGCTGGCGATGGTCCGTTCGGACGCCATCGCGCCGCACAGAAAATAATTGAACAGGTCGGGCATGAAGAGCAGGGCCCGCGCCTGCTGGAGCAGCCACGGCGCCTGCCGGTGCGTGGCCCAGAGCTGGAAGAGCGAGTTCAGCTCCATGAACTGAATCCCGGTGGCCGCAAAAATCTCCACCCGCGGCACGGTCGAGAACATTTTCTCCGGCAGCCCCACGGTGCGCGCGTCGCGGTAGTGGCGCGGATTATCGATGAGCGCGCCGTCCGCACCCAGCAGGCCGAAATCCACGCCCCAGGTGTCGATGGCAACGCTCTCCAGCCGGCCCGTGAGGTGCGCGGCGGCACGCAACCCCTGCAGCATCTCCTGAAACAACCCCAGCGTATTCCAATAGAGCCCGGTGGGCAGACTCACCGGAATGTTGGGGAAGCGATGTACTTCCTGCAGCTTCAGCAGGTGGCCGGAGAGATCGGCCAACATGGCCCGCCCGCTCTCCGCGCCCAGATCGATTGCCAGATATTGATGAGACATGGAAGTGTTACTTCCATAGAAAGATTATCAGACCGCCGCTCATGATCAGGAGGCCCCCGGCCACCATGGGCCCTCGCAATGGCTCGTGCAGCAGGACCACGGAGATGAACTGCGCCGCCAGAAAGAAGAACACTACGTACAACCCCAGCAGCTCGCCGAAATTCCACGGCGGCCGGTTGACGGTCCATCCATAGACGAACAGCACTACCGCACCCAATGCGAACCATCCCGCACGCTGCCAGGCAAGCGTGTGAATCCCTTTGCGGACCAGCCAATCGCCACCCGCTTCCAGCAGGGCAGCCAACAAGAGCAGCAGTACCGACGCGAATTTTGACATCTCTCTATAAGAGCATAGTCGCCAAAAACCCTGTGACTTACGTCTTTGGACGAGGCCACGGCGCCAGCTCCTATTCTGTCTTCCGACTTCTGTCTTCTGACTTCCATGTCCCGCAGGGACATTCGCGGGCAACGCCCGCGCTGATAGCATGGAAGCCATGCGCACCAAACTTCCGTGGATGGCGCTGCCCGCCCTGTTGGCGGTGGCTTGCATCTGGACGGCCGCTGCGCCGCCGGACTCGCTTGCCGAGCTTCGCCGCGACTTCCAACATCCCCCCGGCGATGCGCGCATCATGGTCCGCTGGTGGTGGTTCGGCCCAGCCGTCAGCAATCCGGAGATCGAGCGCGAGATGCGCCTCATGAAAGACGGTGGCATCGGCGGCTTCGAGGTGCAGCCGGTCTATCCGCTGGAGCTCGACGGCAACCTGCGCTACCTCTCCGGCGAATTCCTGGACGCCCTCCGCTTCACCGGTGCCAAGGCCCGCGAGCTTGGCCTGCGGTACGACCTCACGCTCGGCAGCGGCTGGCCCTTCGGCGGCCCGCATATTCCGCTCTCGCTCGCCGCTCCCCGGCTGCGCATCGTGCGCGGCACCGCGCCCGAGCCCGGCGAAGGTGAACAGCTCGTGGCGTCCTTCCCCGACCGCAGTCTCTACTTCGTTTCGAGCCACACAGGCATGAAGGTGAAGCGCGCCGCCGTCGGCGCCGAGGGGCTGGTGCTCAATACCTACGATCGCGCCGCCATTGACGCGCATCTGCACGCCGTGGGCGACCGCCTGGCGCAGTCCTTCGGCGCGAACCCGCCGCACGCCGTCTTCAGCGACTCGCTGGAAGTGGAGCACTCCGACTGGACGGGCGATTTCCTGGCCGAATTCCGCCAGCGCCGCGGGTACGATCTCACGCCTTACCTGCCCGCACTCGCCGGCGACATAGGCGAGAAGACCATGGCGGTCCGCCACGATTGGGGCCGCACCCTTACCGAACTGGCCGACGAAAATTACCTGCGGCCGCTGACGGAATGGGCGCACCGGCACGGCACGCTCTTCCGCTCGCAGAATTACGGCACGCCGCCGGTAAATCTGTCGAGCAACGCGCTGGTCGATCTGCCGGAAGGCGAGGGCAGCCAGTGGCGCCGCTTCTCGGCCACGCGCTGGGCGACGTCCGCCAGCCATCTGTACGGCCGGTCGGTGACCTCGTCGGAGACGTGGACCTGGCTGCATTCCCCGGTCTTCCGCGCCACGCCTCTCGACATGAAGGCCGAGGCCGACATCCATTTCCTCCAGGGCGTCAACCAACTGGTGGGTCACGGATGGCCCTACTCGCCGCCCTCGGCGGGCGAACCCGGATGGCGCTTCTATGCCGCCGCCGTCCTCAATCAGCACAATCCCTGGTGGCTGGTAATGCCCGATATCGCGCTCTATCTGCAGCGCGTCAGTTTTCTGCTGCGCCAGGGCCAGCCCGCCAACGACGTGGCGATTTACATCCCCACCGACGATGCGTGGGCCGCCTTCACGCCCGGCAGCGTCTCGGTCAACAAGACCGTGGACCAGCTTCTGGGCGCCGAGCTGGTGCCGAAAATACTCGATGCCGGATACAATTTCGATTTCATCGACGATGGCGCCATCGTGCACGGCGGCGTGCCGTATCGCATTCTGATTCTGCCCAACGCGGAGCGCATTCCGCTGGCGACGTATCGCAAGCTCGAAGAGTGGGGGCGCAACGGGGGCACCCTGCTTTTCACCGGCCGT
>CAZARO010000590.1:0-4440 GCA_964487165.1 uncultured Solibacteraceae bacterium
AATGATGGAGAAAGTCTTGGCATCGTTATCGCCGAGATCGAACAGATGCAGCGCCATGACACAGGCGATATTGCCCAGCCCGATATTGCCGGGCGCGTTGGGCACTACCGTGGCTAGCCGCACGATGGTCAGAATGCCCGCCGCCACCCAGAAGGAATAATCCAGCAGGTACGCCTTCAGGAGCATGTACACGGTGAAGTATTGCAGCAGCCAGATACACCAGGCTGATGAGCGCAGCACGGGTCAAAGTGCGCCGGTTGGGAATGGATCAATCCCACCGCAGCGCTGCCGCCGGATCGATTTTTGTAGCTCTTCTGGCGGGCACCAGGCCGGCGATGAGCGTGATTGTACCGATGGCCATGGCGGCGCCGCCCAGTGCCCATGGGTCGCCGGCTGTGACGCCATACAATTGCTCGCGGACGAAATGAGCCATGCCGAATCCGGTAGGAACGCCGATGGCCAGTCCGGCGCCCACTACCATCGCCACATCGCGCAGGAACATCCGCACCACGTCTGCGCGAGCGGCACCGAGCGCCATTCGGATGCCGATCTCGCGCGTGCGCCGCGCCACCGTGTACGCGATCACGCCATAGAGTCCGATAGCGGCAATCAGGGCGGCTAAGAGGCCAAAAAGACCGGCCAGGCGCATCATCTGCTTTTCGGCGCTGAGCTTGAGGTCGAGTGCTTCCTCCACGGTCCCCAGCCTGGTCACCGGGATGCCCGCGGCTTGCTGCTCCACGACCTTGCGTATGGTGTCCAGCAGATTCCCGGCTGGGGTCGCGGTGCGGACATAGAACGACGCCGCAGCGGCAAATTCGTTGGGAATATAGAACGCCGGGTGGGCCTCATCGCGCTGCCCCCAAAATTTCTGGTCGCGAACCACGCCAATCACCTGCAGGTCGAGGTCCCCGCCGTCGTCACGCATGGCTTTTCCTACCGGATTTTCGCCGTGGAAGAACCGTTTCACGAAGGATTCGTTCACGATCGCGGTCTCAATAGCGCCCAGATCCGAGTGGGCGAATTCGCGGCCTGCCAGAAGGTGCAGCCCAAGCGCCCGCATGTGGCCCGGCGTCACGGACAACTCGAAGGCGATGGCATCGCCGGGGTGCACCGGCACGTAACCGGGCACCTTCATCTGCTGGGCATTCATGCCGCCCCAGAGCAGGCCGAAATTTGAGAACGAGACCGCATTCACTCCCGGCACGGCCGCGATGGCCGATTCCACGCGGCGGCAGACCGCGAGGGCCTCCGCCGGCTTCAATCCGGCAATCATGGGGTCGATACCGAAAGTGACGAGATTGCGCTTTTCAAAGCCCAGATCCACGGCTCTCAAGTTCGCCAGTGTGCGCGCGAAGAGGCCGGCGGTCATCAACAGCCAGACACAGAACGCGACCTGGGCGATCACCAGCCCTTTGCGAAACCGCACCTGCGCGCGCCCCGAGGAAACTCCGGTTTCGGATTTCAGAATATCGGCCAGTTGCGTCCGGCGCGCCTCAATCGCGGGCGCGAACGAGATGGCGACCGCAGTCAGCAGGGTGGCGCCCAGCGCGAAAAGCAGAATGCGCAGATCGGGCGTGGCGGAGTAGAGACCGGGGGCATCATCGGGGAGCAGCAGCGCCAGGGCCGGCCTGCCCAGCGCGGCCGCCAGCAGCACCGCCAGCGTGCCGCCCGCCGCCGCCAGCAGAAGATTCTCGGCCAGGAGCAGCCGCACCACGCCGAAACGGCCGGCGCCCAACGCCATGCGAATAGCCAGTTCCCGTTGCCGCGCCGCCGTGCGCGCCATCAGCAGGCCGGCGAGATTTACGCAGGCGATCAGCAGCACGATGCCCGCCATCGCTCCCAGCTCCAGCAGGAAGGGCCTGGTGCCGCTTAGCCCGTTGGTCGAGATGCCGCCCCCGGCCGGCAGCAGATCCAGGCGCCTGCCGAGGAATTCGTCGTGAAGATTCTCAGCTCCCTTCGGTAAGTTTCGGGCTTCATCTTCCAGAATTTGACGATACAGCACGTTCGCGCCGGCCTCGGCCTGTTGGCGCGACATCCCCGGCTTGACGCGGGCGATGATGTTCAGCCAGGCCCAGAAGCGGTTGTGGAAGCCCCCCTGCCAGGTCGGCGTGAAAAGGTTTTTCATCGCCAGTGGGACGCGCACGTCCTGTCTCTGGCCGCGCTCGACGTCCTGGAATCCCTTGGCGGAAACGCCGATCACGGTCATCGCCATGCCGTTTATCGTGACCTTGCGGCCCACCATCCCGCGATCGCCGGCGAATCGCTTCTGCCAGTACGAGTAGCTCAACACGGCGACCGGATGGTCCATCGGGCGGCCATCGTCGTCCGGCGCGAACAGTCTGCCCGCCGCCGGCTTTACGCCGAGGACGTCGAAGTAGTTGCCGCTGACCAGCTCGACATCGATCATTTCCGTAGAGCCGTTGTAGAGCAGGCTGCCGTCGGTGGGGTAGCGGGCCAGCACGCCGGCAAACACGTCCGCGCGATCGCGGAAATCCAGATACTTGGGATAGGAGAACGACATGTTGGCTCCGGCATTGCGGTCCATGCCGGGGTTGGCGCCCGGACTGCGGAAAACCACCAGCCGAGCCGGGTCTTGAACCGGCAGGTTGCGGAGGATGGCTTGATCGAGCGCGGAAAAGATCAGCGTGTTGGCGCCGATTCCGAGCGCCAGCGTGGCCACCGCGACCGCTGTGAAGCCGGGGCACCGGGTCAGCGACCGCACCGCCATCCGCAGGCCGCGCGCTGCACGCTCCAGGCCGCCTGACAGACGGGCGTCACGGGCATCGTCTTTGACTTGGCCCATGCCACCGAACTGGATACGGGCCCGGCGAATGGCTTCGCCGCGGGTGGCGCCCTGGGCCATCAGGCTTTCGATGAGCTGTTCAAAATGAAACCGAAGCTCGGCATCCATTTCGCGCTCCACGGCGGAGCGCCGGAACAAGGGACGTAGCCAGTGCATGGGCCGCTCCTCCTTACTCGGCCTGTTGCAGGATCAGTTGGATCGCCCCGGCCACGCGCTCCCACTGGGCGCGCTCGGCTTCGAGTTGGCGCGCACCTTTCCTGGTGACCGTGTAGAACTTGGCCATGCGGCCCTGTTCGGTTTCCCGCCACTGGGATTGCAGATAACCGCGTTCCTCCAGCCGATACAGCGCCGGGTAGAGCGACCCCTGCTGGACGGCGAGGGCATCGCGGGAGATTTGCTGAATGCGATGGGTGATTCCGTAGCCGTGAATCGGGCCGAGGGCCACAACTTTGAGAATCAGGAGGTCAAGCGTCCCCTGAAGCAGGCTGGATGCAGCTTGATTCATTATTTTAAGACCTCAAATACTATTTATCGCAAGATATGTAGAATGTCAAGGGCGGTGGGGCAGGATGGCATCCTGCGGCCGATTGATAATCGGCCCGGCACGGCCCTCCGGATCGGGTTACGGAAACTCACGACGTCGGCGGATGTGCCGGGCCCGCCTTGTGCGCGTCGAAGCCCCGCTGGGCGCGATCGCGCAACTCCCCGATGTTCGATCCCGTGAACGCCGTGGCCACCGCGCCGCCCAGCAGCAGGGGCAGCGTCAACGCGCCAAAGAGAATGAGGGAAAAAGTCTTGGCATCGTTTTCCCCCAGATCGAACAGATGCAGCGCCATGACACAGGCGATATTGCCCAGCCCGATGTTGCCGGGCGCGTTGGGCACTACCGTGGCCAGCCGCACGATGGTCAGGACGCCCGCCGCCACCCAGAAGGAATAATCCAGCAGGTACGCCTTCATGAGCATGTACACGGTGAGGTATTGCAGCAGCAGATACACCAGGCTGATGAGCGCGGTACGGGCCAGGGTCCGCGGGTTGCCCATGAGGTGCAGTCCCTCCACCACGTGGCGCAGCACCGCCGCCCACTTGCTCTCGCGAAGCACCGTGTGGGCGTGCTGCTTGTGCACCGTCACCCAGACCAGCGTCACTCCTCCGGCGGCCACCAGCACACCCATGAGCACCACCACCACCGTCAGGTCTTCCGGTATCTTCTTCACGAAGATGGTGGTGATCAGAAACGCCGCCAGCATCCAGAAGCCGTCAATCAGCCGCTCCACCGCGGCCGAGGCGAAGGTCACCGAGAGATTCAGGCCGCTCCAGTGCGCCAGCAAGTAGCAGCGGATCAGCTCGCCCACGCGCAAGGGCAGCACTTCATTGGCGAAGAGGCCGATGTAGACAGATTGCACGGTTCGCGGGAGACTCAGTTTCGCCACCGGCTCCAGCAGCGTCTTCCAGCGAATGCCATGTACCACGTAGACCGACAGATCGCAGAGCACCGCCGCCGTCACCCACCACCAGTCCAGCGAACGAATGGCGGGAATGAGCTGGTTGAGGGGATACCCGTGCAGCACCCAGGCCAGGCACACGGCTGAAAGGCAATAGCCCAGCGCCTGCGGAACCCAGGATGGCAATTTGCG
>CAZARO010000591.1:0-4437 GCA_964487165.1 uncultured Solibacteraceae bacterium
GTGGTGGTTTACGACGAGCTGGATCTAGGTTGGAAGGCCCTGAGGATCAAGCCGAAGGGCTCGGCGGCCGGTCATAACGGCATGAAGTCGGTGATCGGCAGCCTGGGAACCAGTGAGATTGTGCGGGTGCGATTGGGAGTTCACCCGGGCCACCCGTTGAACAGTGGCACGGAATACCTGCTGGCGCCGATGAAGCGCTCGCAGCGCGCGGAATTGGACGGATTCATCGACTATGCAGCCGATGCGGTCCGTTCGATAATTGCTGAGGGCGTCGAAAAGGCCATGACGAGATACAATCGTCGCGCCCCTGGCTTAAATAATGAGGAAGCATGAGGATTTACGAAGAGCTGTTCATAGTAAAGCCGGATGCGCTGGATGAAGAAGTGGATGCGTTGGTAGAAACGCTACGAACGCAGTTAGTCACTCTGGGCGCAACCGTAGACAAGATCGATAAGTGGGGTAAGCGCCGGCTGGCTTACAGGGTGGATAAGTACCGCGAAGGCACTTATGTGCTGTTCCAGTTCACCGCCGAGCCGCAGCACGTCTACGAGTTCGAACGCCGCCTGCGCGTGGCGGACCTGGTGCTGAAGTTCCTGACGGTGCGCGTGGATGAGACTTTCAAGCGTCTGGAGAAGCGCAAGAAATCGCGCGATAAGCGTGCCGCGAAGCGGGCTGCGTCCGCGCCCGCGTCCCCGAGCCCTGCTCCCGGTCCCGCGCCGGCTTTGCCGTTACCCATAACAGAATCGCCGGCGGTTTTGCCCGGCATGCCGAAGGAGAGCTAACCCATGCCGGAATCTAAAGGAAGACCAGGCAGCGCCGGTCAACGGCCCACCGGCGGCGACAAGGCCGTCGCCACCCAGAAGAAGCAATATTTCCGGCGCAAGAAGGTATGCCGGTTCTGCGTCGAGAAGATCGACGACATCAATTACAAAGACGTCAAAATGCTGCACGCCTTCGTGGCGGAGCGGGGTAAGATTGTCCCACGCCGCATTTCGGGCGTGTGCGCACCGCACCAGCGGCGGCTTACCGACGCCATCAAGAAGGCGCGCAATATCGCCCTGCTGCCGTTCGCGGCGCAGTTCTAGGGGGAGGAAACCGTCATGGAAGTAATACTGAGAGAAGACATCAACAATTTGGGTAGCCGCGGCCAGGTAGTCAAAGTGGCTTCGGGATACGCCCGCAATTTCCTCATTCCCAAGAAGCTTGCGGTAACGGCGACGGAGTCGAATAAGAAGATCGTCGAGCAGGAGCGGCAGGCCCATCTGCGCAAGGAAGCCAAGCTGCAGAGCGAGGCGCAGGACCTAGCCAAGCTGATGACCGGAGTGTCGGTCACGATCAACCAGAAAGCCGGCGAAAACGACCAGTTATTCGGGTCGGTCACCGTTAAAGACGTGGCCGATGCGTTGGCGGTGAAAGGTTTCACCATCGACCGCCGTAAGATACAGTTGGACGAGCCTATCAAGCAGTTAGGCGAGTTCAAACTCCCCGTTAAGTTGCATAAAGACGTCACGGCGGAAGTTACCGTGGTGGTGGCGAAAGAAGAGTAAGTAGGGCCTGAGTGGTCGCGGCTCGGAATCGGGCCGCGGCCGCAGGAGGCGAAGCCTCCGGATCTCGCGGGCTGAAGCCCGCGCCACCAAGATGTGTCGATCCCCGCGGTGGGGCGGGCTTCAGCCCGCCGATTGCACCATAACGAACCCCCGCGCGCCTCTTGGTCATCCAATAGAACCATGCAGCGTTTACCCGCCGTCTTCTTCGCCCACGGGTCGCCGATGTCGGCCCTGGGCGGCGATTCTCACGCAGCGGCCCTCGCGGCCTTCGGCGCGCGCCACACCACCGCCCGAGCCATCCTGGTAGTCTCGGCGCATTGGCAGGTCTCCCAACCCGTGCGGGTCACCGCGTGGGACCAGGCGCCGCTGCTCTACGATTTCGGCGGATTCCCGGAAGAACTCTATCGTCTGACTTATCCCGCGCCTGGCAGTCCGGCCGCCGCGGCCCGGGTGGTGAATATGCTGCAATCGGCCGGCCAGCAGGCGCGCTTCGAGCGTGAGCGGGGGCTGGACCACGGCGCATGGACTCCGCTCCGGCTGGCGTGGCCCGAGGCGACGACGCCAGTGATCGAAGTGTCCATGCCGTTCGTGCCTCCACAGGAGCTTTTCCAACTCGGCAGGGCGCTGCGGCCGTTGCGCGACGACGGCTTTCTGTTGGCCGCGAGCGGCGGAATCGTACACAATCTGAGCCGCGTGCGCCTCGCCGACAAGGACGCTCCGGTGGACTCGTGGGCCGCGGAGTTCGACGCCTGGGTGGCCGACGCGGTGGCGCAACGCAAGCTCGAAAGCCTGTTGGCCTACCGCCAGACCGCGCCCCACGCGCGCCTCTCCGTGCCCACCACCGAGCATTTCGACCCGCTCTTCGTGGCGCTGGGCGCGGCCTATCCCGACGAGCCCGTGGAGACCTTTTTCGAAGGCTTCCACTACGGCAACCTGTCGATGCGCAGCTTCAGTTTCGCTCCGCTATCCGATACTGCCCCGCCGCCGAGCGGTCCACGAAATAACTCGTAATTCGATCCCCGCGCAAGGCGGCAATCCCATCCGTCGTTCCCATGAAGATGGCATCGCCCGCACGCGCGATCGAGGTCGCGATCCATGGCATCTCCCAGCGCCGCACCGTCGTGGTGTTGCGGTCCCAACGCAGCAGGCCGCCAGGATAGTTCCCATACTCGCCGCGCCGATAGAGGGCCAGCCAAACGGCGCCCGGTTCCACCAGGATCCCCGATACTGACCACGCTGCGATCTCCGGCGGAGCGATGAGCCGGTACGATGCGGTGGCGGTATCGAAATAGCCGAAGCCTCCCACGCCGGTTAACCCCTCGCTGTTGTAAAACGTCTTGCCGAACCATAGGCGTCCGCCCTCCAACTGGTGCGGACCGATTTGCTCGTTCATCTCCGCCTCGTCCACGTGCAGGTGAGCGGCGACATCTTCGGGGCGGGCCTTCTGCCAAGCCTGCGAATCGGTCTGCGGCAGGGGATAGACCTTTCCCTCGCTCACAATCACGGGGTATTCCGAGCCGTATCGATTCTTCTGGCGCGACAGATGGAAGCGTCCGCCGGACCCGAAGCCGGCCTCCGATTCCGGCGGAGCCGGAGCCGCGGCACCGGTCACACGCGGATCTCCGGTAGCAGCGTCGATATTCACTACGAGGTGCCGCTCTCCGGCCGTCATCACGAATCTCGGCCCCGGCAGCACGCGCTCGGCGGAAAACGGAGCGTACGCGAAATGGCTCACCAACTTGCGCGCCGCCACATCGTAGACGAATTTCTGGTTCGCGTAAGTGGCCCATTTCTCGCCCACGCAGGAGAGCACCAATTCCCGCGAGGTGAAGCGCTCCACTCGCGCGGAGCAGTCGTTGTTGGGGCCCGGTTCGATGGCCAGGGGCAGCAACTTTTCCGGATCGCCGCGGTCCTGGAGCAGCACTTCCAGGTGATCGACGGCGTTCCACCAGCACGGCCGCGGCGCCTGCTGGCAGGGCTGCGACGACGCCAGGGCGACTGCCAGATCCCACCGGTCGTCCACCGGAATTCGCCGCAATACCACGGCATGCGGCAATCCGGACACGGGCGGCAGATCCTGCGCGCCCGCTAAGTTCATCAGCAGCAGTCCGGCGAGCAAATGCGATCGAGTCATACCGCTGCCAGAAGCAACCGATCGGCCATTGGCTACGATACTATCAGGATCATGCGAGTCGGCCGGCTCACCCGCGTGGCGCAGGTTTGCGGAGTCGACGTGTACGTTCATTGGTCGATCTTCGTCATCGGGGCGTTGATTCTGGCCGGCGCGGTGCGGAGGCCGGCTTCCACTTTGGTTGGCATGGCCGCCTACTTATGCCTGCTGATCGTCCACGAATCCGGCCATCTGATGATGGCGCGGCACAGAGGATGCCAGGCATACAGCATGGCGCTCTATCCGATCTTCGGGCTGGCGCGTTTCGAGCCGCCCGATTCGCGCATCGACCGTGCGCTCGTCGCCTGGGGCGGAGTGTTGGCGCAGACCGTGGTGGCCGTTCCGTTCACGCTGTACGTCGTGCTCTTCGGCTACACGCGATCCGAATCGCTCAACGCCGCCCTGGTGATTTTAGGCGGCTACTCTCTCCTGGTGGCGGCGTTCAATCTGCTTCCCGTGCATCCACTCGACGGCTCGAAGGCCTGGGACATCGTGCCCGCCTGGTTCGAACAAAGGCGTAGACGCGAGCTCAGCTCTTAGGCTGAGAGCTGAGGGAGTTGCAAAATTCGAGGAACCGCTTGCTAGCTTAGTACACCAGTTCACAAATACACATGCGTATTCCGCAGACCCAACTGCAACCGCTCCCTTACGGTCGCGGCTCTGCGTGCAGCCTCGTTCAGAGCCGCGACCGCGAGGGAGCGGTCTGCTGCAGAATACGTT
>CAZARO010000592.1:0-4432 GCA_964487165.1 uncultured Solibacteraceae bacterium
CGCAGATTGCGGCCGCCCGCACCAGCAACCGGCGGTCCTTGAGCGACGCCAGGAACAGCAAGGGAACGGCGGCCATCGGAATGAGCGAGACCTTGCAGGCGATCAGCAGTCCGAAACAGAAGGCCGAATATCCGAGATATGGCAGCCGCTCGCGGTGGGAATCGAACCGCAGCAGGAAGAGATATGCCGCGCCGGTAAGTGCGATTGCGAAGGCTTCCGGGCGGGCGTAGTGCGAGTCCTGTACGAGGAGCGGCATCGCGGCCATCAGAGCCATCGCCACGACCACCGTGCCCTGTCCGAACAGGCGGCGCGCCACCAGGTAGAACAGGAAGACCGCGAGTGTCCCGGCCAGCGCGGAAAGCAGCCTGCTCCAGAAGACGAAATCGGGAGTGCTGTCCGACAGGAAGGCATCCAGCTTGGCGGCCGCCCCTGCAAGCAGTGCATCGGCGTAGAGATAGCACGAGAAATTGTACTGGTCGACGCGGTAGTCTGCTGCCGATACGGTGTACTTCCAGTTATTGGACCACTCTCCGTGCCAGATGCCGGTGACTACGTCCCTGGTAATTCCTTCGTCGAGCAGGGTATTGAAAGTTGTCAGGCTGACAGTTCGCAACACCAGCGCCGCTAATAAGATCAAGGCTGGCAGGAGGACCCGCCCGTAAGCCGGCCTGGGCGCTCTCCCGGCGCTCGGGGTGCGCTTCGGTTTCATGTCCTGAAGGTTAGCCAATCGCCGGATTTGCCGTCAACGCAAGAACGCGGCGTGGATGTCGCGAATCACGCTGTCGACATCGCGCTCGCGGGATGTGTCGATGTTCACCCGCTGCCCGATTTCCAGCGCACCGCGGCGTGGAATCGCCCGCAAACTTGCCAACACCTCTGCGTAAGATGACGTAAGGTCCAAATGTCCCGGATGGCGGCGGCGCCGGACGAACCGTTCCGCCGCGACCTCCGGCGCGCATGCGCAATGCACTTCGACAAGCTGGGCCGGAAGCTCCGCGAGCCACGCCGTGGGCGTGCCGGAATCGACCGGCATGCCGGGCAAGTGCCAGAAGGATACCAGCACCGCTCCCCTGGAGGCTTTCGCTTCGGCCTCGAAGAGCACGTCGCTCTCGCGGCTGAGCCCGCGCCGCCAGGCAGCATCGCCCACCCCCCTGGACTCGAATAGTGCTTCCAGGATGGCGTCTTTGTCGATAAGCGGTAAGGCCAGCGCGGGAGCGAGCCGCCGCGCGAGCGTGCTCTTTCCGCTGCATGGCAGACCCGAGAGCACCACGAAGCGTTTCGACGTTCGCTGGGGAGGCACCTGACCGTTCAGTCTAGCGCGATAGCCTGCCGTCAACGCCCCCAGTGGTGATAATATGGGCCTTACTCAAAAGCCGCCATTATGGACCACATCCTGTCGATAGTCTTGCTCACGCCGCTGGCCGGGTTGCTGGTGCTGCTGTTCATCCCCTCGTCGAATGCGCGCGCCATCAAGCTCTGGGCCAACATCATCTCTTTCGTGGGCTTTCTGGTCTCCCTGCCGCTGGTCTTCCAGTTCGATCCCGGCAAAGACTTCCAGTTCGTCGAAAAAGCGGACTGGATTCCCAGTCTGGGCGCATCCTACCACCTCGGAATCGACGGCCTCAGTTTGCTTCTGGTGATGCTTACCACGCTCATCGGCTTCATCGCCGTGCTGTCCAGCTGGAACGCCATCCACGATCGGCTGAAGGAATACTACGCTTTCTTCCTGGTGTTGCAGACGGGCATGCTGGGCGTCTTCATGTCGCTCGATTTTCTGCTGTTTTTCGTCTTTTGGGAGTCCGTGCTGGTACCCATGTATTTCATCATCGCGTTGTGGGGCGGCCAGCGGCGCGGCTACGCCTCCATCAAGTTCATGGTGTACACCCTGGCGGGCAGCGTGCTGATGTTCCTGGGCATCCTGTACCTGTATTCCTATCACCTGTCGCAGTTCGGGACGCCCAGTTTCGATATCGCCGAGTTGATGCGGACGCAGGTCCCCGCGGGCGCGCAATGGTGGGTTTTCTGGGCCTTTTTCGTGGGATTCGCCGTCAAGGTGCCCATGTTTCCGTTCCACACCTGGCTGCCCGACGCGCACACCGAGGCGCCCACCGCCGGCTCCGTCATCCTGGCCAGCGTCCTGCTGAAGATGGGAACCTACGGATTTCTGCGTTTTTCTATTCCGCTGCTGCCCGATGCCGCCAAGAATCCCAAAATCATCCTGATCGTCTCGCTTCTTTCGATTATCGGCATTGTGTACGGCGCGCTGGCATGCCTGATGCAGAAGGATTGGAAAAAGCTGGTGGCCTATTCGTCGGTGAGCCACCTGGGCTTTTGCACCCTGGGTATATTTGCCCTCAATCCGGCCGGCATTTCCGGCTCGATTCTGCAGCAGATCAACCACGGCATCTCTACCGGCATGCTCTTCCTGATTGTCGGAGTGGTGTACGAGCGGCGCCACACGCGCGAGATCTCCGAGTACAGCGGACTGCTGAAAGTGATGCCCATCTTCACGCTGGTCTTCGGACTGGCGATGCTGAGTTCCATGGGGATGCCGCCGCTCAACGGCTTCATCGGCGAAATCACCATTCTGCAGGGCGCATACCTGGCGAGCTTCAACTGGGCATTCTGGGGCGCGGTGGGAATTGCTCTGGGCGCGGCGTATTTGCTATGGCTGTTCCAGCGGACCATGCTGGGCGACGTAAAAGAGAAGAACAGCTTGCTCAAGGACCTCTCCTGGCGCGAAATCGCGGTCTTCGCCCCGCTGGTGGTGTGGGCGTTCTGGATCGGGTTGAACCCCCAGCCGTACTTCCACATTCTGGACCGCTCGGTGGCGCAGATTGTGGAGCGCGTGCATCCCGGATATTACGCCGAGCGGCACCTGGCCAATCCGCTGGAACAGAACGGACCCCGCGCAGCTTTGCGGTAGGTGGCGCGGGCTGCAGCCAGGCTTCAGCCCGCGAACAAGGGCAAAGCCCTTCCGTACTTACCGATTGATGTCTTCTTTATTCTCCAATCGCCGCGCCAGAGTCACCAGATTCGCCTTCTGGATCTCGGGAATCTCCAGACCCTGGACGATTTTCACTTCCTTCAGCGCGGTGGCGTAATCTCCGGCGGCCGAAGCCAGCCGCGCGGCCGCCATGTGTCCCAGCCAGTGGTCCGGGAAGCGCTTCTGCGTGATACGGAAAATCTCCATGGCCTGTTCGTCCTGCTTCAACGTCTGCAGATTGCGGGCGTAAAAATATATCTGCGTCACGTTGGCCGCCTTCATCGCTTTGTCGCGGACCGACGCCGACTCGGTATCGCGATTCAACGCCTTCAGCAGGTCGGCCTTCAGGACCAGGTTCTCGAACCGCTCCTCGATGGCGATCGACTTATTGGCCCATCCCAGCCCTTCTTCGAGCGCCACCTTGTGCGCCAGGCAGTATTGCGCCGCCTCCGCTCCGCTGTCCCAGACATACTGCTTGCCGCCGCGCAGTTCTTCCCGCATGCTGGCCAGCGTGACGTCGGTCTCGTTCGCCGACACCGCGAATGGCACCGCCAGCTTCTCCCATTGCATCTTAACCACGGCGGAGTCCGGCTTAACCTCGTCGAAATCGTAGGTTAAAGCCTCGTGCATATCCGCCGGACGCGGCTGCACCGTTACGCGTAACGCATCCTCCGCTTGATTGTAGGTAAAACTGCCCCATGAGCTGGAGTTCTTGGAGAAAATAACAGTCCAGGAATCCGTGCCCGGCATCATATGCAGCCCATAGATGCCCTTGGCCAGCGCCTGGCCTTCCACGGTTACCGGAGTAGAGAATTCGATGGTGGTATTTTCGTTCGCCCCCGCGCGCCATACCTGTCCGTAGGGTACTATTCCGCCCCAGATCTTGCGTCCGCCGGCGAGCGGGCGGTGATACGCGATAGTGATGTCGGTGAGGCCGATCCGCTGGCCCACCACCGCGCGCTGGCTGGCTTCCGGTAGCGTCAGAATAGTCTGCGCGCGGACCGCGAAACAGGCGCTTGAGAGCGCCATAGAAGCGTACAACAACGTTCGTCGAAGCATGAAGCAATCTCCCTTGCATCGACTGGACGCGCCATGGCGCGATTCGTGAGCCGGTCAAATTGGAAACATTTCGCGCACCAGTGCCAGGCCTTCTCCGGCGCTGTGTATGCGGCCCTCCAACTGGGCATCCTCCACGGCGGTCAGGATGATCGAAAAAATCGGCCCAGGATGATATCCGGCGGCGATCAGGTCGGCTCCCGTCACCAGCGGAGCGGGCTTCAAATGCTCGTCGGGGAATTCACGCAGCTTGTGCCGTGCCAGTTCGTAGCTTTGCAGCCGCCCGCTGCTGGCGGTGCAGTCCAGGCGGTGCAATTCCAGGTGCTCCAGGAAACCGGGCATGCGCAGAAAGCGTTTGAGCGTGCTCTGCCGCATGTTCGGCAGATCCTT
>CAZARO010000593.1:0-4423 GCA_964487165.1 uncultured Solibacteraceae bacterium
CAAAGACGCGGGGATGGCCATGCATGTGGGGCGGCCCAGCAGCGGCAGGTTGGACGATGCTCCGGCGCGATTCGCGGCCTCGGAGAGCATCATCACGCGGCCCGGGCGGCCGGAAACCAGCACCACTGAAGGCGGCACCGGAGTATCGCCCAGAGGCGCATAGAGTATCGCTTGGGGCGCGGTCGCCAGGTGAAACACGCCTGGGATTTCTTCCATGCGGATGTAGCCGATGTCGCTCATCAGGCTGAGCGTCTGCTGCAATTCGGGCATGCGGTCGGGCGTGAGGGTGTTGTGCGTATATCCGCCCACCGGGCAGTTGAGATGATCGGAGGCCACGGTGTAAAACGTGCGGCCGCTGGCGGCGATGCGCCAGAAACTGCACGAGGAGGGTTCGGAACCTGCGAATTTCGCCACCCCCTCCGGCGGTGCGTCCAAAAATGTCACGGCGATGGGACGGCGGGTCGAGCCCATCATCCCCTGAATTCTCTCTTCGATTGCGCGATAGTCGGGCATGAATGCCATTATCGCTATTTTGATACAACTGAAGGATGGCACCGGACCGGCGCACGTTCCTCAAGCTGGCGGGCGGACTCTGGCTGATTCCGGGAACTGCTTCGGCCTGCGAGGCACGCGAGTTGATCCGCCGCGGCGGCCTGGGGCGCGTGGTTTTCTGCCGTGCGTCGCAGAGCCAAGCGGGATGGCTGCGATTCCTTTTGGACGGCACCGTTCCGGTATGCGAGCGCATCGACGGCGATCAGTTGGTGCTCTGCGGGACGGAGGCAACGCTGGTGATCGACCACTACGGATATCGGAGGTTCGCATGACTACCGACTGGGTAAGACGCTTTTGCATGAAGCTGCCGCACACCACCGAAGAGGTGCTGTGGGGCGGCGACCTGGTCTTCAAAATCGGCGGCAAAATGTATGCCGTCACGGTGCTGGAGCCGGGGCCGTTGTGCCTGTCGTTCAAGTGCACACCGGAAACCTTCGCCGAATTGACGGAGCGGCCGGGAATCATTCCGGCGCCGTACTCGGCGCGCTACCACTGGGTGGCGTTGGAAAGCGAAGACGCGCTGCCGGCGGCCGAGATCAAGCGGCTGATCGGCGAGTCATACGAAATGGTGCTGGGCAAGCTGCCGAAGAAGACGCAGGCGGCGCTACGCGGCGGCGCGCCGGCCGGGAAGCACTGAGCTACACTTGCTTTGGGAGTACATGGCAATGACCGACCACGAGCACGACCACGACCGTCGAGAATTCGGAAAACTGGCATTGGGAGGCGCGCTGGGTGCGGCGGCACTGCTGGCATCGGCCGGCAAGGCGCGTGCCACCGTGCATACCGTGCAGCCGGGAATCAAGCTGTGCGCGCAGACCGGTCCCAAGCCCAGCGACGAAGATTTGCTCTACCTGCAACAGATCGGCGCGGAGTATGTCAGCGTGGCGTCGTCACCCGACCTGCGCACCGCCGAAGGTTTCCTGCAGATCAAGAAACGCTATGCCGACGCGGGCATTACGGTATGGAACATCGGCAACTCAAGCGTGCATAACATGCAGGCGGTGACGCTGAATCTGCCGGGGCGCGATAAGAAGATCGCGGAATACAAAGAGTACATTCGCAATCTCGGCAAGGCGGGGATTTACTACACCACTTACGCGCACATGGGCAACGGCATCTGGAGCAGCGGGCGTGCCACCATCCGCGGATCGGCCGCGCGGGAGTTCGACATGGCCAGCCCCGATAAGCAGGGCGTGTGGGACAACGTGGTGTTCAAGGAGCCGCTCTCGCACGGGCGCGAGTTTTCGAAGGAAGAGATTTGGGAGAACTACACCTACTTCATCAGGCAGGTGGCCCCGGTGGCGGAAGAGGCGGGCGTGCGCATCGGAATTCACCCCGACGATCCGCCGGTGCCGGTGCTGGCTGGCGTGCCGCGCTGCATCTTCGCGAGCTTCGACGGGTATCGGCGCGCCATGGAGATCGCCAACAGCCCCAACGTGGGCCTCTGCCTGTGCTGCGGCACGTGGCTGGAAGGTGGGCGCCAGCTTACCGGCAAGGATCCGGAGGAGATGATCCGCTATTTCGGCGCGCAGAAGATCTGGAAAATTCATTTTCGAAACGTAAGCGCGCCCCTGCCGCATTTCGTGGAAACGTACATGGATAACGGCTACTACGACATGTACAAGATTATGAAGGCGCTGCGCGATGTGAACTTCGAGGGGATCGTGATCCTCGATCATACGCCCGCCATGCTGGGTGGCGGCAACGCGCAGACGTCGTACGGGTTCGCTTATATGAAGGCGCTGCTGAGTAGGGCAAACGCGGAGGCAAAGGGGTAAGTCAGCTGTCAGCTATCAGTTGAGGGGTTGCAAAATTCGAAGAACCGCTTGCTTGCACGCGCGGCTCAGAATGGCGTCTCGGTGTTTGCAAGAGCCTACCGAGCCGCGACCGCAAGGGAGCGGTCGATCAGCCGAATATTGCAACTCCCGAGCTGTCAGCTCACAGCTTCGTTTCAATTCCCCCGTTCCACCCGGTCGAACCACAAATTCCATAGCCGCGAACGGTGCAGCTCGACGCCTTTCACACGGCCGTCCGCATCGTGCTGGAAGTGCAGCGACCACGGTCCGCCCGCGAAGCGATCCGGCCCGGCGGCATCCAACGGGATCCTCCAGTTGCCATTGATCGAAGCCACCAGTCTTCCCCCTTCCACGGTGAAGTTCCAGGTGGCGTCCACGTCGGCGCTATGATATTCGCCGGCGAGCGACTCCAGTTCTCCGCCCTGCGGCGTGGATATCGGCAGCCGGTCGTAGACTACCGGGATGCCGCCGTTGCGGTCCAGCCGGACGCGGTCCGGCGAGAGGCGCGTGAGGATCACCCGCCACCCCGGAGCTTCCACGAACAGCTGGTTCCGATTGAGCGGCGCCAGTTCGTACCAGCCTTGCGGTGAGGAGATCGAGAGGCCGTCGACGGCGCTCCAGGCGCGCAGAATCCAACCCTGTTTCGACTCCCAAACGCCCGCCAGATCGGGCAGTCCACTGGTGGCATAGTCAAAATCGGCCACGTGCAGGCGATGCTTGAGCTTGCCCTGAAGGTAGACGGCGGCAATTTCCCGGCTCAACGAGGACGCTTCCGCATCGCCGCGGTTGCACAGGCAGATCACCGTCAAATGCTGCAACGGAAACCGCACCAGGTCTGACCTGGACCCGGGCAGAATGCCATCGTGGCCAATGGCGCGCAATCCGCGGAATTTGCCGAGGGCCAGACCGGCGGCGTAGCGGACCGGCATCCCGGAGCGTAGCCGGCCGGGCTCTTCCAGAAAATCGACCAGCCGTTTGCCGCCTACGGCCTGGCTGTAGAAGTTGTCGTCCCAGCGCGCCAGGTCTTCCACGCTGGACTGCAGTCCGCCGTCGCCGGCCACCAGCGGCGGAATCGAGTGGTGAAACTGCGCGCCTCGCGCGCTGTAGCCAAGCGCCGCGCCGGTGAGGCGTTTGGCGCCGCCCGGAAATGCCGAATGGGCCATGCCGAGAGGGCCGAAGATATATTTCTCGGCGAAATCGGCCAGCGTCATGCCGCTCACGCGCTCCACAATCAGACCGAGCAGCAGGTAATCGGAGTTGGCATACTCGTAATCCGTGCCGGGTGCGAAGTTGAGGCCGGTCTGCGTCGCCAGCAGCTTCAAATTGCCGGCGATGTCCAGAATTTGCGGCGGCCGGCCGGAGGCTTCGAGCAGCGGAAGAATATCGCGCAGTCCGCTGGTGTGATGGAGCAGGTCGGCCACCGTCACGTCCTGTGCCACCGGCGGCAATTCGGGAACGAAGCGCCGAGCGGAATCGTCCAGGCGCACCTTGCCCGCGTCGAGCAGAAAAAAGAGCGCCGCGGCGGTGAACTGTTTGCTGATGGATGCCACGTGGAACGGTGTGCCGGCGGTGATGGGCGTGCGCTGCTCGAGATCCGCCACTCCGAATGCGCCGCGGTATACGAACTGGCTGTTCTGGATGACACCCACGGCGCACCCGGGAGCGTCCTGGTTGCGGAAGGGTTGGAGCAGACGGTCAACCACGTCCGACCGGTCATCGGCAAGCAGCGCGCCGCAAACCAGCAGATATGCGAAAGGCAGCCGAATTCGGCGATACCTCCCACCCAGGAGCATTTGCCGTCATTATACAGTGATTCGCTGGAGGGATCAGCGCCCCTGACGCACCTGCGGGGCACTTTGAGAAGCTAAGTGGGGCAGGCAATCGTGCCTGCAGGCCGGCTTTCCAGTCGGCCCGGCCGCCTGAAAGGCGGCCTGCAGCCAGGATTGGCTGCCCCACGGAGCACCCACAGCAGGTTTTCGACCGTGCCCTACATTAGTTCCCGTTATATGGGCGCCAATGAGAATTTTGTTCCCGTTGCGTCGGCAAGCCCGATCGATCCAGAGGCCTGCCCCCAT